>JAKVKY010000003.1 GCA_022484685.1 Acidaminococcaceae bacterium
TTCTACTGGCCACTAGGACCAGTAGAACAATTTTGTTATGAGTTATTAGCCCAGAACTACCAGGACATCGCCAGTGTTAACAGCAGCGCCTTCGTTAACGCGAACGTCAGCAACTTTGCCATCAACAGGAGCCATGATTTCGTTTTGCATCTTCATAGCTTCCAGCATAATCAGAACATCGCCGGACTTTACAGTGTCGCCAGCATGTTTCAGAATCTTGCTGATCTTGCCAGGCATAGGAGCGGAAACGGTGGTAGCACCAGCAGCAACCGGTTTAGCAGCAGCCTTAGGAGCAGCCTTAGGAGCAGCAGCCTTCGGAGCAGCAGCCTTAGGAGCAGCAGCAGCTACAGGAGCAGCAGCCTTCGGAGCAGATGCAACTGCGCCGTTGTCTTCAACTTCTACATCATAAGCGGTACCGTTAACGGTAATGGTATACTTTTTCATGGATATGAATCCTCCTCTTATTTTTTATTTCTTCCCAGCTTTTACAAGCTTAGAAGCATTCCTTACGTACACTAATTGCTTCTGCGGCAGCATTCAGAGTCCAGGCATTGGATCTCTTAATACGTACGCAGGGTACGCCTTCAGAACCAGAAGCAGCAGCTACAGCAGCGGCGATAACGGCGATAATCTCGCTGTCATCAGCAGCAGGTGCAGCAACAGCAGCGGCAGCAGCAGCAGGTGCTGCAGCCGGAGCTTCAACTTCATTTACTTTTTTTTTAGTCGGATCGACCATATACAGAACATGCATGATGCCCCAGAGCACAATCAGGACGATAAATACAATCGTCATGTTGATTATAGACACCAGCCAGGGATTAGTGGTTGTAGCTTCTCCCATTATTTACACCTCCATTATTTTTGAATTCTTACGCAACCCGCTGTAACAAATTATAGCGGAATGTTGCCATGACGCTTAGCAGGACGAGTCTCACGTTTGGTCTGCAGCATTTGCAGAGCATTGATGACAACGGCACGGCTGTTCTTCGGCTCAATGACCATATCAACCATACCACGTTCTGCGGCGATATAAGGCGTTGCGAAGCGCTCAACATAATCGTCGGTGTGTTGTTTCTTAGCTGCGGGTTCATCCTTCTTGAAGATGATGTTAGCTGCGCCAGCAGGTCCCATAACTGCAATTTCTGCAGTCGGCCATGCAATGACTTGATCTGCACCCAGATCGCCAGAGCACATTGCCAGGTAAGAACCGCCGTAAGCTTTACGAGTAACCAGGGTAATCTTGGGTACCGTAGCTTCAGAGTAAGCATACAACATCTTAGCACCATGACGAATGATGCCGCCGTATTCCTGAACGGTGCCGGGCAGGAAGCCAGGAACGTCGACCAGGTTCAGCAGAGGAATGCCAAAGGCATCGCAGAAACGAATGAAACGAGCGGATTTATCGGAAGCGTTGATATCCAGGCAGCCGGCCATAACTTTCGGCTGGTTAGCAATGATACCTACGGTCTGACCATCCATACGTGCGAAGCAGGTGATAATATTGGTAGCCCAATATTTCATGTTTTCGTAGTACTCGCCGTTATCAACGATAGACTTGATAACTTCGTACATATCATAAGGAGCATTGCTGTTATCAGGAATCAGCGTGGTCAGTTCATCGCAAACACGAGTCGGATCATCGCCGGTCTCAACAACAGGAGCACCTTCCATGTTGTTGGAAGGCAGGAAGCTTAACAGATAACGAATCTGTTTAATGCAGTCCTCATCGTTCTCAGCTGCGAAGTGAGCAACACCGGATTTAGTGTTGTGAGTCATTGCGCCGCCCAGAGCTTCCTTAGTAACTTCTTCGCCCGTTACGGACTTAACTACTAGCGGTCCGGTAATGAACATTTCAGAAGTATTCTTTACCATGTAAATGAAGTCGGTCAGAGCCGGGCTGTAAACAGCGCCGCCAGCGGACGGGCCCATGATAGCGGAAATCTGAGGAATAACGCCGGAACCAATGGTGTTCTCAAAGAAGATCTTGCCGTAGCCAGACAGAGCATCAATGGCTTCCTGAATACGAGCACCGCCGGAATCGTTCAGGCCAACAATCGGAGCACCCATCTTCAGGGCCAGACGTTGAACCTTAACAATCTTGTTAGCGTGCATTTCGCCCAGGGAACCACCTTCAACGGTGAAATCCTGTGCGAATACATACACCAGACGGCCATCAACTGTGCCGTAACCGGTGGTTACACCTTCGCCGGGCAGGTCTTTCTTTTCCTGGCCAAAGTTGGTGCAACGATGATGAACGAAGCGGTCCAGTTCTACAAAGGAACCTTCATCCAACAGTGCCGCAATTCTTTCACGTGCAGTCAATTTTCCGGAAGCATGTTGTTTTGCAACACGTTTCTCACCGCCTGCAGCGAGAATCACTTCGGTCTTTTTGAGCATTTTCTCAATCTTTTCTTGAGTAGACAAAGTTTTACACCTCCATCATTTTTGGGAGAATAATTTTATATTACAACCTGCCCGGGCTAATAGCCGGGCAGGAAGTAACCGAAACGAAAACTCTTCCGCAGCTTACGCTGCAGTCTGCTTACGCTTTATGAGGAGCGCAGAGTTCCAGCAGGATGCCAACAGACTTCGGATGAACGAAAGCGATATCCATTCCGCCAGCGCCACCACGAGGAGCCTTATCAATCATGATGCCACCCTTTGCCTGAACGTCAGCAATAGCAGCCTTGATGTCGTCTACGCGCAGAGCCATATGTTGAATGCCCTGGCCGTTCTTTGCGATGTACTTGCCAATTGCGCCGCTGCCATCAGCAGTGGTATCAACCAGCAGTTCCAGCAGGGTTTCACCAGCAGGAATGAAAACTGTCTTTACATGCTGAGAAGCAACTTCTTCTTCACCAGTGCAAGCCAGGCCCAGAACTTCGGTGTAGAACTTCTTGGACTTATCCAGATCTTTGCAAGCGATACCAACATGGTCAACACAAATTACTTTAAACATTGTAAATCTCCTCCTAAATTTTATATTTGGCGTGGTAATAACCATCACTTGTGGTTATTTCAGCACCTTACCAACTATACCATCAACTACAGAATACGGATCAAGCTCACGACTTTGCAGTTTAGTAACTGTTTTCTCAAAGTCAGGGGTACGAACCACATTCTTATCAATATAACGGTTAACCCGGACATTGATCATATCCGTAATTTCTGACTTAATGCGTTTCTTACGGATTTCTGCCAGTTTGCCGGAATCAACCAGATATTTATGATGTTCTTCGATAGAATTTACAACCTCTTCTATACCTTCACCCCTGCTGGCAATGGTTCTATTGATTGGAGGTCTCCATTGTACATGCTCGGGATTTAATTCCAGCATCATTTCCATCTCAATATTCAGTTTATCTGTACCTTCGCGATCGGCTTTGTTGATTGTGATCAAATCGCCAATCTCAAGGATACCTGCCTTAATCGCCTGGATATCGTCGCCCATACCGGGAATCACGACAACCATGGTTGTATCAGCAGTCTTTACGATATCAACTTCGGATTGACCAACACCAACGGTCTCGACGATGATGACGTCCATACCGAAAGCATCCATGAGTTTTACAGCATCGCCGGCCTTCTGGGACAAACCGCCCAAACTGCCACGCGTAGCCATAGAGCGAATAAAGATGCCGTCATCGCCCATAAGATCCATCATTCTGATACGGTCACCGAGGATCGCGCCACCAGAATAAGGACTGGTAGGGTCAATGGCAACAATGCCAACAGTCTTACCGCGTTTGCGGTATTCTTTAGCAATGCCATCTGTCATGGTGCTCTTGCCGGCACCCGGAGGTCCGGTGATACCAATAACATAAGCGTTGCCGGTGTGCGGATAAATCTTGGTCATTATTTCAACGGCATTATCATACTCATTCTCGACTGCAGTAATGCCCTTGGCTAATGCCAGTCGTGAATGATTAAGTAAGTCTTCGACAATGTTCATTCTTCTTATCACACCGCCTTATGGTTCATAATAAAAAGCAAAAATAAAAATTGAAAGGTGCAAGCCGGGACATGCCCGGCCTGCAGATTTTAGTACTAACTTAAATTACTTTACGTTAGCCTTGATGAACTCAACAACCTTAGTGGTCGGGGTACCAGGAGTGAATACTTCCTTGATACCAGCAGCCTTCAGGCCGGGGATATCAGCTTCGGGAATAACGCCGCCGCCGATAACCAGAACGTTCTTCATGCCCTTTGCCTTCAGCAGTTCAACTACCTTCGGGAACAGGGTGTTGTGAGCGCCGGACAGTAAGCTCAGTGCTACAACGTTAACGTCGTCCTGCAGAGCTGCTTCAGCGATCTGCTCAGGAGTCAGACGAATACCAGTGTAAATTACTTCAAAGCCGGCATCGCGCAGTGCACGAGCAACGACCTTTGCGCCACGGTCATGACCATCCAGACCCGGTTTTGCTACCAATACCTTAACATTTGCCATTTATCTAATACCTCCTAAAAATTTTAAATTAACTCACGAGAAGTTCCTGACGGTGCAGATTATAATGCAGTATGAGCTTTGAATTCGCCGAATACTTTACGCATTACGCCGCAGATTTCGCCTTCGGTTGCATATGCGCGAACAGCTTCCAGGATGAACGGAATCAGGTTGGTCTTCTCATCTTTATGGCAAGCATCTTCCAATGCGGCCAGAGTAGCCTTAACCTTAGCATTGTCGCGTTTTGCCTTAACATCAGCAATCTTCTTAGCCTGCAGTTTGCCTACAGAACCATCTACGCGGAGCAGATTCTTCGGGGGTTCTTCTTCTTGAGTGAACTTGTTAACGCCAACGATGATGCGTTTGCCTTGTTCAACATCCATCTGCCATTTATAAGCAGAATCCTGAATTTCTTTCTGGATGTAGCCCTTAGCAATTGCTTCAGGAGCGCCGCCCAGGTCATCAATCTTCTTAATGTAGTCCATAGCTTCTTTCTCGATCTTGTTGGTCAGAGCTTCTACATAGTAGGAACCGCCCAGAGGATCGATGGTGTCAGCCAGGCCGGACTCGTAAGCTACGATCTGTTGAGTACGCAGAGCGATGGTTACGGATTCAGTGGTCGGCAGAGCCAGAGCTTCATCCTTGGAGTTGGTGTGCAGGGACTGAGTGCCACCCATTACAGCTGCTGCAACCTGCAGAGCAACACGAACGATGTTGTTGTTAGGTTGTTGAGCGGTCAGCATAGAACCAGCGGTCTGAGTGTGGAAACGCAGCATCATGGATTTAGCTTTCTTTGCATGGAAACGATCCTTCATGATGCGAGCCCAGATACGACGGCTAGCACGATACTTGGCAACTTCTTCCAATACGTTGTTATGAGCATTCCAGAAGAAGGACAGACGGCCTGCAAAGGCATCAATGTCCATACCAGCCTTCAGAGCTGCTTCTACGTAAGCAATACCATCAGCGATGGTGAATGCAATTTCCTGAGCAGCGGTGGAGCCGGCTTCACGAATGTGGTAACCGGAAATGGAAATGGTGTTCCACAGCGGTACGTTCTTGGAGCAATATTCGAAAATGTTGGTGATTAATCTCATAGAAGGTTTCGGCGGGAAAATGTACGTGCCACGAGCGCTGTATTCCTTCAGAATATCGTTCTGAATGGTACCACGGAGCTTAGCAGCAGGAACGCCTTGCTTCTCAGCAACTGCGATGTACATGCAGAGCAGTACAGATGCAGGAGCGTTAATCGTCATGGAGGTGGAAACCTTGCTCAGGTCGATTTGGTTGAACAGAATTTCCATATCAGCCAGGGAGTCAATTGCTACGCCTACTTTACCAACTTCGCCTTCAGCCATCGGATCGGTGGAATCATAACCAATCTGAGTGGGCAGGTCGAATGCGCAGGACAAGCCGCTGCCGCCGTTAGCTAACAGGTAACGATAACGTTTGTTGGACTCTTCGGCAGTAGAGAAACCAGCGTACATACGCATGGTCCAGAAACGGCCACGATACATAGTGGGTTGAACGCCACGGGTGAAGGGGAATTCACCAGGGAATCCCAGATCCTTCTCGTAGTCAAAGCCTTCGATGTCCAGCGGGGTGTACAGTCTGTTAGGCTCGAGGTTAGGACGTTCAGGGAACTTAGCGCATTTTGCGTCAGCTTCATCCATGTACCTCTTAAATTCGGTCTTTAAAGTGTCATTTGCCATTCTCAAATCCTCCTTAAAAATATAATTTTTTCACAAACCGGTTTGGACAAACAAGTTTGTGGTGAGAGTACCGTCAGAGACGGATATATGGCTAAGCCACAATGGCTTCGTCAACTAATTTATCAGCTGCAGACAAGGCGCTGCAAACTGTTTAAACATGAGACGTGGCAGACCGGATTACCCGGTCTGCTACATCTATAGTTTAGTACTTTTTCACAAATTTTTCAAGCTATTTGTGAAGAGAGTGTGAAAACTTATTTCTTTACCATGGTGCCGGTCTTAGCCAGGCGATCATACATATCGAATGCTTCGGTGAGGATGTGCGGGGTCTGGCTGTTGCCACAAGCCTTGCAAGCTCTCTCGAAGTAATCTTTCAGTTCGGGCTGGTATACCGGGTTAGCAATCTTATCAATAATCAACGGTGCTCTTTCCTTCGGGCTCAAGCCACGCAGGTCAGCTACGCCGCGCTCAGAAACGATGACATCAACGTCGTGTTCGCTGTGGTCGATATGGCTGCAGAACTTAACAACGGAGCTGATAGCACCCTTCTTTGCCAGGCTGTTGGTGAAGAATACGCTCAGGAAGCTGCTACGAGCAAAGTCGCAGGAACCACCGATGCCGTTCATCAACTTGGTGCCGCAAATATGAGAGCTGTTAACGTTACCATAAATATCGCACTCAATAGCGGTATTCATAGCGATAACGCCGATACGACGTGCAACTTCAGGGTTGTTGGCAATTTCCTGAGGACGCAGGATCAGATGCTCTTTATATTTACCCAGGTTTGCATAGAATTTCTTTAAGCAATCAGGAGAAGGAGACAGAGCGGTGCCGGATGCTACGCGGAGCTTACCAGCATCAATCAGGTCAAACATACCATCCTGAATAACTTCAGTATATACGGTTAAATCTTCGAAGTCGGAATTTACCAGGCCGTTGATAACAGCGTTGGCAACAGAGCCTACACCAGACTGCAGAGGCAGCAGGTTCTTAGGCATACGGCCGGCTTTAACTTCTGCTTTGAAGAAGTCAACCAGGTTCTCGCCCATGTGCTTAGCATCCTCATCAATGGCTGCCAGGCTACGGGTCTTATCGGTAACATCGCAAGGAACAACGGCTACAACCTTGTCCAGAGGGCAGGGGATATAAGTCGTGCCAATACGATCTTCCGGTTTCTCAATCATAATAGGTTTACGATTGGGAGGATCCAGAGGTACGTAGCAATCATGCATACCTTCCAGTTCAACCGGTTGAGTGGTATTAACTTCGATGATAACTTGTTTTGCAGTTTGTACATAGGAAGGAGTATTGCCCAGAGAAGTAGTCGGAACGATACCGATCTGGCCATTGCCCAAATCCTTAATGACGCAGGCTTCAACGATAGCCAGGTCAATGCCGCGGCGGTTCTTTAAGAAGCCGTAACGGATATTTTGAGCTGCTGCGCTCAGATGGATATCAGTATAAGCGATTTCGCCAGCATTGATAGCATTACGCATATCTTTGTTGGTCTGGTAAGGCATACGGCTAGCTAATGCGCCAGCTTTGGCCAGTTCGCCATCCAGTTCAGGACCAACGGATGCACCGGTGCACAGATTAATCTTAATCTTAGCGCCTGCTCTAACTTTAGCAGCTAAAGCCAGGGGCACTGCCTTAGGATAGCCGGACGGAGTAAATCCGGATACACCGACGTTCATGCCGTCTTTAATGTACTCTACTGCTTTTTCAGCAGTGGTGATTTTTGCAGCCGCAGCTGCGCTTTTCACGCGATCTTTAATGTCGATCATGTTTCTACATTCCTCCTTAAATATAAAATATGATAAACCAACACGGGACAAGGCCCGTGGCAAAACTAGCTCCTTCAAACAAACACCGCGTGGGAGGGTCTGTCAAAAGAGATTTTACCCAATAAAAAACCACGAAGTTACTATTACTTCGCATGTCAGGAGTTAAATGTGAACCGTTTTCAGGCTCACTACTATAATAACAGCAAAACGGCAATAAATCAAGTTTAAATTTACATTTTAAAATTTAACGGCTTTCCTGATGTTCATTCAGAAAAGCCGTTTGTCCATCGTACAGCGTACTTTATCTGTTTTGAGGAGAATAGTGCGTATGGAGTAGACGATGGGCCTTTTCCCCGAGAGGTTTTCCCATCCATGTATCATAAAGAATTTTTATCTCAGGATTTTCATGCGATTTGCGTATCTTACTGTTACTATCAATGCTATAAATGGCTTCCATACGTTTCTTTTTGATAGCCTTGCTGGTAGGAATCGGCTGGCCGCCGCCGCCAATACAACCACCCGGGCAAGCCATGACTTCGATAAAGTGATAGTTGGCCGTACCGGCACGTACCCGGTCCATCATCTTCATGGCCGAACCCAAAGTGTTGCAGACGGCAATCCTTATTTCTTTGCCCGCAATATTCAGGGTTGCTTCCTTGGTTTCCTCGAATCCACGTACAGCTTTATAATCTACCTGTTGAATATCCTGACCGGTCACAACATCCGCCACGGTCCGGAGGGCTGCCTCCATCACGCCGCCGGTAGTACCAAAGATGGCACCGGCACCGCTGCCGTAGCCCAGAGGTGAATCAAACTCCGCATCCGGCAGTCTGGTAAAATCAATGCCGTCTTCGCGCAACATCTTGCCCAGTTCCCTGGTAGTGATAACGATATCCACATCCTGGAACCCGCTATCACGCAGCTGCGGCCGTACACATTCCGCCTTTTTGGCAATACAGGGCATCACAGAGACGCTGACAATCTTGGCCGGATTAACATTGGCTTTCTCCGCCCAATAAGTTTTAATGACGGCGCCAAACATGCCTTGCGGCGACTTGGCAGTAGACAAATGCGGCAACAAATCCGGATATTTAAGTTCACACATATTGACCCAGCCCGGACTGCAGCTGGTAACCATCGGCAGCACGCCGCCGTGTTGCAGACGGTCCACAAACTCATGACCTTCTTCCATGATGGTCAGGTCGGCACTAAAATTAGTATCAAAAACTTTATCAAAGCCCATGGCTTTTAAGCCTGCCACCATCTTACCGGTAACAATGCTTCCGGGAGCCAGGCCCACTTCTTCGCCTAATGCTACCCGGACGGAAGGTGCCACCTGGCAGACTACAATCTTATCCGGGTCATGAATAGCATCCCAGACCCGCTCGGTGTCATCTTTTTCCATGATGGCCGCCGTCGGACAAACTGCAGAACACTGACCGCAGAAAGAGCAAGCCACTTTAGACAAATCCTGTTCAAAAGCTGCCGCTACCATGGCGTGGAAACCACGTCTGGCAAAACTGTACACGTTCATGCCCTGTACATCACGGCACATCCTGATGCAGCGTCCGCACAGGATGCATTTTTCCTGGTCGCGTACCAGGCAGGGATTACTATCGTCCAGGGTATATGTCTTACGTTCGCCCCAATCGAAACGATGGTTCCGTACATCCAGATCCGCTGCGATCCTTTGCAGTTCGCAGTCGCCGCTTTTACGGCAGGACAGGCATCCTTTCGGATGGCTGGCCAGGAGCAGTTCTACTACCAGACGGCGGGCTTTGCGCACCTGCGCCGTGTTGGTCTGCACCACCATGCCTTCTGCCACAGGGTAGCAGCAGGAAGCAACCAGGCCTCTGGCGCCGGTAGCTTCTACCACGCACAGACGGCAGGCGCCCTCCGGTTTTAAATCCGGATGATAACATAATGTGGGAATATGAATACCGGCAGATTTGGCCGCTTCCAAAATCGTAGCGTTCTTGGGGGCCTGAACCTTCACACCGTTAATCGTCAAATTAACCATTTCCATAGTTTTGCGCACCCCCTATTTCTTCGTAATCGCTTTAAACGGACAATTCTGCATGCAGGTACCACACTTGATACACATGGTCTGGTCGATGACGTGGCGTTTCTTGGGTTCGCCAGTAATAGCATGGACCGGGCAGTTCCTTGCACATAAACCGCAGCCTTTGCAGTCTTCCGTGATAAAATACTGAGCCAGCTTTTCGCAGGCGCCGGCCGGACACCGTTTTTCTTTAATGTGAGCCTCATACTCATCCCGGAAATACTTCAGGGTACTTAGTACCGGGTTAGGAGCAGTCTGACCCAAGCCGCACAAAGCGCTGACCTTAATGGTCTTCGCCAAATCTTCCAGTACGACCAAGTCTGTTTCGGTCCCCTGCCCGGAAGTAATCCGGTTCAGGATTTCCAGCATCCGTTTCGTACCTTCACGGCAGGGCGTACATTTACCGCAGGATTCAGACTGGGTAAAGTTCAGGAAGAACTTAGCTACATCCACCATACAGGTGGTCTCATCCATAACTACCAGACCGCCGCTGCCCATCATGGCGCCTACCTTGGTCAGAGAATCATAATCTACAGGCGTATCCAGCATGGATTCCGGCAGACAACCACCGGAAGGACCGCCAATTTGTACGGCCTTAAATTTTTTGCCGTTAGGAATACCGCCGCCAATATCAAAAATAATTTCCCGCATGGTAATACCCATAGGAACTTCAGCCAGGCCGGTGTGATTAATCTTGCCGGTGAGGGCAAACACCTTGGTACCGGTGGATTTCTCGGTACCCATGCTGCGGAACCAATCTGCACCTTTCAAAATAATCTGCGGCACATTAGCCCAGGTTTCTACGTTGTTAATATTCGTCGGCTTGCCCCACAACCCGCTGTTAGCAGGGAAAGGAGGACGGGGACGCGGCATACCGCGGCGGCCTTCAATGGAAGCCATCAGGGCTGTTTCTTCGCCGCACACGAAAGCGCCGGCGCCTTTCTTGATATGGATTTTTAAATTAAAACCGGAGCCAAAAATATTATTGCCTAAAAGGCCCATCTTCTCCGCCTGGTCGATGGCGATTTCCAAACGCTTGATAGCTAACGGATATTCCGCCCGCACATACATGTAGGCTTCATCAGCGCCGATAGCATAAGCACCAATGGCCATGCCTTCCAGGACGGCATGCGGGTCACCTTCCAGGACGCTGCGATCCATGAATGCACCCGGATCGCCTTCATCAGCATTACAAATAATATATTTCTTGTCTCCCTTGGCGCCGTGGGCAAATTGCCATTTCATACCTGTAGGGAATCCGGCGCCGCCGCGGCCGCGCAAACCGGATTTTTTAACTTCCTCAATGACTTGTTCCGGCGTCATCGTAGTTAAAACTTTGCCTAAGGCTTCATAGCCGCCCAGAGCAATGTATTCCTCAATCTTTTCCGGATTGATGGCACCGCACTTAGAGAGCACAACCCGTTTTTGTTTCTTATAAAAATCAATTTCTTTGTACGTAGGTATAGATTTTCCCGTAGTAGGTTCATGGTATAGCAATCTTTCCACGACCCTGCCCTTATACAGATGTTCTTCTACAATTTCCGGAACATCTTCCGGTTTCACCCGTACATAGAAAGTTCCTTCCGGATATACAATAACCAGCGGCCCGTTCTCACAAAAACCGTGGCAACCCGTCTTCACGACGTTAATTTCTTCACTCAGTCCTTTTTTGGCGATTTCTTCCCGCAAACGCTTCATGACCTCTTGGGAGCCGGAAGCTGAACATGCGGTACCGCCGCAAACTAAGACATCTGCTCTGATACGCGTGTCTTGCATCATTTTTTCCTCCTGACACCTGCCGCAGACCGGCATGTTATTTCTTCTGGCGCTCAATCCTGCCTACAACCAGTTCCTGCACAATCTTACCGTTCACCACATGATCGCCAATAATCTTAGCGGCATCCGACGGTTTCACCTTACCGTAGGTAATCCTGTCCTCACCGGGACGAATTACGTCTACCAGTACCTCTTTCTCACACATACCGATACAACCAGTCTGCTCTACATGCACATCCTGCAACTTACGTTTGGCAATCTCATCCAGCAATGCCGCCATCACCTCGCGGGCTCCGGCTGCAATACCGCAGGTTCCCATACCTACGACTACTTTCGTGCCGCTGTCGCTACGCACCTGCATCTCAGCCTGCAGTTTTTCCCGCAGGGCCTTTAAATCAGCTACGGTTTTCATTATGTCCTATCCCTCCCATTTCTCGTGTATTACCTGTATATTCGTACGTACAAAATCTTCTACCCACTCATATAAAGCCGGGCTGGTAAAATCTGCCAGGTTCCCCAGTTCTTTACGCAATTCCCTGGTATCGAACGTAAATCCGGTGGCACCGTGCTTATAACTCAAGGTAAAATCCAAATCCGGTGCTCCTGCTACCAGAACCTTCATGGTTGCCGGCAAGTCTCCCAAAGGCGGCCTGTCAATATTGTCCTTGGCAAAATAGGCTTCCATCAACGTACCCCGACCGGGTACAGATGTAATATCCAGATGTCCGCCGCTCTGGGTCGTGAGCATATCCACCAGAGAAACTCCCATTCCCACCTTGCGGGTGGTACGGGTAGTAAAAAATGGATCCCGAATTTTTTGGACCATGTCCGGTGTCATCCCACAACCATCGTCACGCACCCGAAAGACAAAATAACCGGCTTCATCTTCATTGACCTCTAACCCTATCAGTTTGGCTCCGGCTTTTATCCCGTTCTGAGCCAGGTCGAGGATGTTCAAAGATAATTCCTTCATTATAGTATGAGCTTACTTATACTTGGCCAGGATCTCCGGAATAATTTCCGGAGTCAGGCGTCCGTGTGTCTCGCCGTTAATCTGCATAACCGGTGCCATGCCGCAAGCTCCCAGGCAGGCAATTGTCTCCAGGGTAAAACGAGCATCATCGGTAGTATGTCCTGCTTTAACCCCTAAAGCCTTTTCCATGGTTTCCAGGATAGTCTTGCCGCCACGTACATGGCAGGCCGTGCCCTGGCAGACACGTACAATATTACGACCCCGGGGATTCAAATGAAATTGGGAATAAAAAGTCACTACCCCGTAAATAGCAGAAATAGGATTTCCCGTCTGCTCGGCGATATACTCCAGAGCTTTCCTGGGCAGATAATTATACAGATCCTGGGTATCCTGCAGGATAGGGATCAAGCTACCCTTTTGTCCTTCATATTTTTTGAGGATAATATCAATTTTTGCATGATCGGCATCGGTACCGCCAACAACGGCGATATTTGTTGCTTGTGAAGCCATGTACATCACTCCTTTTCCTAACTGATATCTTACAAGACCTGAAACACTAATTATCAATAAAGACTCCGGCCTGCCAACTGCGTCCTTCTTTACCAGCCAGGGCCAGCCTGAGTTCCTTAATTGTCAATTCCCGAACGGTAATCCTGTTCTTAGGACCATCCAAAAAAGCCTGCATCCAATGTGCATCCGAATTAGTTACATAGGGCAGATTGCCTACCCTGGCTTTAAGTTTCTGTTCCTGCAACTCTGCCAGACTGTTCCTGCTAATTTCAGCCGCTGCCAAACCCAGCTCCGGCGGCAGAAATCCCAGGCTCATAAGCAAACTATACGCCGGCCGGTCCACATGTGCCGCAAAACACAAACCACCCAACTTATTAACTGCCGCCACTACTTCGGCAGCTGTTAAAGTCAAAGGTCCTAAAAGCATACGCGGCTCTTCCCGGACCAGATTGTCTTTCTCATCCACCACAAACTGTGCGCCCAATTTCTCCGGCTGATTTAGGCGGCCGCTCAACGCTTTATCCACCTGCTGCTGCCAGGCAGCCATCTGGTGCATCTTGTCAAACAACACCACCAGGTGCGCCTCTTCTTTACACTCTACTTCCATACCGGGAAAAACTTTGACCGGATACTTTTCCTGCAGCCTGATCAGCGCCGGCAGATTAGCAGAAGCATTGTGATCAGTAAGTGCCAGTGCGCCTATACCTGCTGCTGCTGCCCGCAGCATAAGATGATGCGGTGTCATTTCCACCTCGGCGCAGGGAGATAAAAGGCTGTGGATATGAAAATCCGCCAGCAGGGTCTTCATGGCTTACCAACACCCAGCGCATATAAACGGCCACAAACTTCATAAGCCGGCAGCCTCGTGGTGAAAAGTGCCACCCCGTTAGCCTGAGCCTTCTGTGCTGTCTCCGGTGCCACGCTGGCACCACCGGCAATGATAACACCAGCCAGATTTAATAGCGAAGCTACCGCCGCCACATTGGGATGTCCTTGCATGGTAACCCAGATTTGTCCCGGTGCAGCCTGACCCATCGCATTACTCAATAAATCAGAAGCATAGCCGCCGCTTACTTCCACACTGGGAACTGTTGCCGGTACAAGCGCTGTCAATTGTAAAGCCTGTACTATCTCATCAAGTTTCATGATTTTTATCCTCCGCCGGAGCAACCAGGCCATCATCCATGGTATTACCACCCGTTAAAGGCAGCTGGCGCGATAATTCCGCCATCCCGTATGCCAGTTTCTTAACCTGGGCCCGTAGTTTAAAAATACAATCCATCTCATGGGCACGTCCCTGCACTATATCTTCCGCCAGGCACATACAGCTGGGAGCGCCGCAGACGCCGCAATCCAAACCCGGCAAACCCTGCAGGATTTCTTCCATCCGTTCCACCTTCTGCATCGCCACATTGATATCCGCATCCAGACTCATCATCGGCCGTGGCTGCAAAGGTTTCACATACTCAGCCGAGTGGGGAAATCCTTCACATGTCAGGACTGCTTTTAAGGTTGCCGCCCGGGTGGACGGCTCCCGCAGCCGCATATTATGGATACGCCGCTTTAAATTAGTCTCGGCCACAAAACGATTCTCCGACACCAGCGGTCCGCCTACGCAACCGCTCTGACAAGCACTGCATTCCACATAATCCAGACCCGGCATCTTATTCAGGGATAATTGCTCCAGCACATCCCGTACTTCAGCTAAACCATGGACGGCTATGGCATTGGTTAGCCCTGCAGATTTCAGCTCGCCACCGTACACACCCCAGCCCATCCCGTAACTGGAACCCTTACTAACCGGACGGGTAAATTTTTCCGCCGGTAAATTTTTTTTGTTTTTCATGATCAGGCTATAAATAGCGCTCACGGTAAAGGCGCCGGTAATTTCCGGATGCACCACATCCACCGGCTGATGGATATTAGCTCCCTTGGAAGGACAGGGAGCGATGAACCAGACACCAATCTGCTCCTTGGGTAAGTGTTTTTCCCGGGCAATCTTGTTCTTAATATAAATGGCTGCTGCTTCTGCCGGAGGTAAAACCGGGATAATCAGAGGGATCAACTCCGGGAACTTGACCTGAATCAAACGCAAAACAGCCGGGCAGGCACAGGAAATATAGGTCTTGTGCTCTCCCGCGTGTTCATGAATAAATTTTTCTATTTCTACGGCAATATAATCTGAGGCCAGGGCCACATCAAAAATTTCATCAAACCCCAGCTGCATCAAGCCCTGCCAAATCGATTCCCGATGGATATTCTCGTTAAACTGGGAATACAGGGAAGGCGGCGGCAGGACAATGTTATAGCGAAAATCTTTTAAACGGCTGAGTTGATCTGTTTTTGCCTGCGGTGCCCTAAACGGGCAATTTCTGATGCAGGTACCGCAATCTATGCACCGGTTGGGCAGGATTAAAGCCTTACCATTCCGTACCCGGATGGCTTCCGTCGGACAATGTTTTACACAAAAGGTACATCCGCGACAAGCTGCTTGTGTAATTTGCACAGAGTGGAAATAGGTTTCCTTCATCGCTGCTCCTTGATGCCTGCACCTTTGCAGGTTAATTTATCGGTCCTGATGTTTAAAATCCATAGTGATAATAGTGCCCCAGCCTACTTTACTTTGAATCTCAAAGGCATCCGCACAATTATACATGTTGGGCAACCCCATCCCGGCGCCGAAACCCATGGCCCGCGCTTCCTCGGATGCCGTTGAATACCCTTCCTGCATAGCTTCCTTTACATCCGGTATTCCCGGTCCCTGATCGCTGACAATGACCCGGGTATGGTCAGGATAAATTTCAGCCTGAAGCTGGCCGCCGCCAGCATGGATGATCAGATTAATCTCTCCCTCATACGAACCGATAGCTACCCGGCGTATGACTTCTGCCGGTACGCCCACCTGCTGCAAGGTCCGCTTTAGTTTAGCAGATGCCTCACCCGCCCGGTCAAAATTAGCCCCCGGAACATCAAAAGCCAGTTTTAACGCTTTTATTTCCGCCATGACTACTCCTTGACCGAGCAGCCTTTAAGGCCACAGGCATACAGGATGCCACAGGTTTCAAACATGGTATGTTTGGTAGCCAGCACCGGCAGTTTTTCTGCTTCCGCTTCTTCCAGGAAACTGGCTGGCGGTCTTTTCCCCCGTACGATAACCAGACCACCCAGATCCGTCATGTCCGCCGTACGTACCACCTGAATATTCGTCATCCCCGTACACAACAAGGTATTACGCTTGGTAAAAGCCAGTACGTCGCTCATCAAATCCGAACCGCAACAAGTTTCCAATTCCCGGTCCAGTAAGGTTTGTCCGTATAAAATTTCTGCGTCCAACGCCTGCACCACTTCCAATAAGGTCATGAAAGAGCTGCTCCTTTCAAAATTTTCTGACGACGTCTCATAGACCTAACTGCCTATACCGGCTTTTAGCTACTATAATTATAACTTTACCACTAACTTTTGTAAACACACAGCCCGGGAAATCATCTTTCCAGTCTGGCATATTTCCTGACGACTACTACCAGCACGGTCAAGAGCCAAAATAAAATTCCCAGCCGCACGTTAAAAAGCACATGATCCGCTAAGCCGCCTACAAAAAGCCCGATACTCATCAGAATATAGCCCCGGCCTACCGCACGTTCCCAACCGCGGGCGGCCTGTTTCTGCAATAGCCAGGCCTGATGCAGCACGACAAACCAGCAACCTAAAAATACCAACAACCCTTGAAAACCGGTTTCAGCAGTAATATTTAAAAGAAAGTTATGACAGTGGTACATAGGTACCGTTGGATCTTTAAAAATATAATCATAGTCCGGGAATACGAACTGATAATTGTACCAGCCAATACCCCAGGGATAATCCCTGATAATCCGGCGCACGATTTCCAGATAGGCCAGATGCAGCTCGGCCGAAGTATCATGTACGCTGGTTAAGGTTTGTAAACGCTGCTGTACCGCCGGGCCTGCCGTTACTACCGCTCCCGCTAATAAAGCAGCCAGGTAGCCCCAGCCCCGACGGTAAAACAGCAGAGTAAAACATACTAATTCCACACCTAAAGCTGCCCAAAAACCGCGGGAATACGTATAGACCAAGCATAAACCTGTACACAGCAAATAAACCGCCAGACCCCAGCGCCAGCGTTTATCCTTCTGCACACTGATAAAAGCCATCAGGTAAGCTCCCAGCATACAGAGATACCCGGCAAAAATATTAGGATTCTCCCAGGTAGAAAAGACCCTGGTCTTTAAAAGCGGGTTCGCAAATGTATCAATCCAGTCTCCCGTAGGTGCCACCTGGAAAAAATGCTGCCCCAGTCCGTACAAAACTACCCCCGCACCCGTTAATCCCAGGACAATTAAAATCTGCAGGGGCCAGGGGCCGTACAACCACCGTTTCCACCAGGGTAATTCCGCCAGAGCCCGCGCTTTTTCTTCCGCCAGGTTGAGATGCATCGCATCGGCATTAGGCAGATTTAAGACTACCTTAGCCATGCGGCGAATTGTCAAATCTTCCTGCCGCACGTCCCAGGTCACCATCTGCCAGCCGGGTAGATGAATGCCGGGAAACCTTTGCAACAGCCAAACAATAATCACATACTGCCCGGTCACATAAAAAAAGTTAAAGGTACAATCC
Organism: Acidaminococcaceae bacterium; assembly: GCA_022484685.1. Taxonomy (GTDB): domain Bacteria; phylum Bacillota; class Negativicutes; order Acidaminococcales; family Acidaminococcaceae; genus JAKVKY01. Next base: position 17,894 of record JAKVKY010000003.1, read on the forward strand.
CATAAATGCCCCAAGTCTCGCACCTGGTGCAGGGAAAAATAAGCCAGCAGCCATAACAGGAGCAGGCCATAGCTTAATTTACGCGGCAAGACCTGATAGTGCAAATCCCGCCGGGTCTTATAAGCCAGCAATACACCATAGACTCCTGCTATTACCAGCAGGAAGGCTGTAAGGTTCTGATTCAAAGCCACCACTACCGCAACTAGCAGCAGTAAGCTTCTCAATCTGGCATATGCGATTTCCTTATTCTTCCCTAATAGAAACATGCCTCTTAATTCTGCCTTTGCTGCAGGGACTTAAACGTTCCTACCAAATATAATGAACCACAAACGCAAACCACACCATCTTTTCCGGCAGCCTGCACTGCCTCGGCATACGCGCTGCCCACATCACTTTTAGCTACGGCATTTTTCCCCACCAGAGCTGCCAGCCTGTCTGCCTCAGCTGCACGGGGACCATCATCCGCCCGCACCGTATATACCATATCCAGTGGTCTGATAAGTGTCTTAATAACTTTTTTCATATCTTTATCAGCCATCATGCCAAAGACAAAATATACCTGTTCATCAGGATAATATTTATTCAAAGCCTGGCGCAACACTAATGCTCCATCCGGATTATGCGCACCGTCCAGGATCACATCCGGACCGGTACCAATTCTCTCTAACCGTCCCGGCCACCTGGTATGAGCCGCCCCGATATGCAGGGCAATTTCTGTAATGCGTGGGTCCTGTTTGCTTACCAGCTTGGCAGCCACAATCGCCACCGCCGCATTCACAATCTGGTGCTCACCCGGCAAAAGAATATCATAATCTGAGTGGTAGTTATCGCCCGCACTAAGGGTAAATCTTTGACCGCTCATGGAACTGGTGACCTCACGGCCGCTAAAAGCGCGTCCATAAATATAAATAGGTGCCTGTCTGAACAAGGCAAAAGCCCGGATGGGTCCCAGCGCTTCTTCATTAGCTGCCGTAACCACCGGTACTTTATCTTTAATAATGCCGGCTTTCTGCATGGCGATTTTTTCCAGGGTATTTCCCAAACGGTTCATATGTTCCAGGGTCACGTTGGTAATCACCGAAACTACGGGAACAATGACATTGGTACTGTCCCATAACCCGCCCATACCTACTTCGATAACCGCATAATCCACCTTCTGCTCCGCAAACCAGACAAAAGCAGCGGCAGTCAAAATTTCAAACTGCGTGGGCTGGTCGCACACGCCTTTGCGTACCACCGTCTCCGCCGCCTTCCTGATCAAGGTCAGGACCCGTGCGAATTCCGTATCGCTAATATCCTGGTCGTTAAGCGTTATTCTTTCGTTATATTTTACCAGATGCGGTGAAGTAAACTTGCCTACCTTTAAGCCGGCAGCTAATAAAATATCCGTGATCATGGAAACTACGCTGCCTTTTCCATTAGTTCCGGTCACATGCACGGTTTTCAGCGTTTTTTCCGGATTGCCCAGTTCCCGGAGCAATCCTTCTATACGCTCCATGCCCAGACGGATACCAAACTTGCCCAGACTATCTAAATAAGCAATGCTTTCCCTGTAATCCATAGTCTGCCCCCTCATACTTTTAAGAACCTGAACGCACCACAAACTACAACTGAAATCAAATTTCTCAGCCTGCAGCACAAAATTCGCTTCTTTATTATAACATAGGTCCCGCAAAACATAAACGGACCGGGAAGAATTCCCGATCCGTCATGTTCCCTTATTTTATGGCTTTCATATTTACCGCTATCTGCGGATGCCGGTCTGCTGACAACCGGTTCCTTAAAATTTTATTTTAAAGTTTGCAGATAAGTCAGGCGCTCCTTAATAGCCTGTATCTTGGTAGTAAACTCGGTCAGTTTTTCCTGCTCTTTAGTCACTACCTCGGCCGGAGCCTTCGCTAAGAATCCCTGGTTATGCAACTTACCGCTGGTACGTTTAAAATCTTTATCCAGCGTTGCCAATTCCTTGTTCAACCTGGCTGTTTCGGCAGCCACATCAATCAGCCCTTTCAAGGGCAGATAAACTTCCACGCCCGTATTCACGGAGGCCATGGCATTTTCCGGTTTGGCGCTGCCGGCAGGCAGAATCGTCAATTCGCTGACATTGCCTAACAGTTCTACGTAGGCCGCATTGTTTTTAACTACTTCCAGCAGTTCCGGCACTACAATCAGGGTTGCCGGTACCTTCCTGGAAGGTACGGCATTCACCTCGGCCCGCATATTCCTGATGCCTTTGATAGCTTCCATGATGGCATTCATGGCATTTTCCGACTGTTTATTGACCAGCTTAGCATCTGCCTTCGGCCAGGGACTGATCATGATACTGTCGCAGTCATGAGGCAGGGCATGATAAATCTCTTCTGTGATAAACGGCATGTATGGATGTAAGAGTTTCATGGCACCGGTTAAAACCGTGAGCAATACATGCTGGGCTGTAGCCTTAGCCGCCGGAGTTTCCTTGCCGTATAGTCTGGGCTTGGCAATTTCGATGTACCAATCGCACAGCTCATTCCAGATAAAATCATAAATCACACGGCCGGCCTCGCCTAACTCAAAACGTTCCAGCAAACTGGTCACATCCGTAATAGCTGTTTGCAACCTGGACAGGATCCACTCATCCGCCAGCGTGTACGGCGCACATTCCGCCTTAGGGTCATAGCCATCCATGTTCATCAAGGCAAACCTGGTGGCGTTCCAGATCTTATTGGCAAAGTTACGTACGGATTCAATCCGGTTCCAGTAGAACCGCATATCATTACCGGGGGTGTTACCGGTAATCAGCATAAAGCGCAGCGTATCCGCGCCGTATTTCTTCACTACTTCCAGGGGGTCGATACCGTTACCCAAGGACTTGCTCATCTTACGTCCCTGTTCATCCCGGACCAGACCGTGGATGAAAACCTTATCGAAAGGCACTTCCTTCATGAACTCTTCACCCATGATAATCATACGGGCTACCCAGAAGAAAATGATATCGTAACCTGTAACCAGGACGCTGGTGGGATAGAAATGTTTCAGCAATGGAGTCTTGTCAGGCCAGCCCATGGTCGAGAAAGGCCACAGGGCACTACTGAACCAGGTGTCCAGGGCATCTTCGTCCTGATGGACATGTCCGCCGCATTTAGGACATTTCGTAATATCGGTACGGCTGGCAATCACTTCGCCGCAATCATCACAATACCAGACCGGGATCCTATGTCCCCACCAGATTTGGCGGCTGATACACCAGTCGTGCATCTGCTCCATCCAACCCAGATAGTTCTTGGTGAAACGTTCGGGTACAAACTTCGTCTTGCCTTCATTGACACAATCCACAGCGGCCTTTACCAGCGGCTGCATCTTCACAAACCATTGGGTAGAAATCAAAGGTTCCACGATGTTGCCACAACGCTGGCAATGACCAACGGCATGCGGGCACTCTTCAACCTTGACTAACAGACCCAGTTCATCTAAATCTTTGACAATATTCTTACGGCATTCGTAACGGTCCTGGCCTACATACTTACCGGATTCCTTGGTCATCTTGCCATCCATACCGATAACCACGATGGTTTCCAGATGCTGGCGGATACCCATCTCGTAGTCGTTGGGGTCATGGGCCGGCGTAATCTTTACGGCGCCGGTACCAAATTCCAGGTCAACATAATCATCGGCGATAATCGGAATCTCCCGGTTCATAATCGGCAGGATAATCTTTTGGCCTACCAGCTTGCCATAACGCTTATCCTTGGGGTTCACTGCTACAGCTGTATCGCCGGGGATAGTCTCCGGACGAGTAGTGGCAATGGTCAGGAACTCTCCGGGCTTACCGGCGAGAGGATACTTGATATACCACAGATGACCGGCGTCATCTTTATGTTCCACCTCAATATCGCTGAGAGCGGTATTACAATGAACACACCAGTTGGTAATACGGGTGCCGCGATAAATTAAGCCTTTCTCATACAGGGATACAAACACTTCCCGGACTGCCTTGCTGCAGCCTTCGTCCATGGTAAAACGCAAACGGTCCCAGTCGCAGGAAACACCCAGACATTTCAACTGGTCGATAATGCGATGACCATACTGTTCTTTCCAGGCCCACACCCGCTCCAGAAATTTTTCACGGCCCAAATCGTAACGGCTCAGGCCTTCCTTTTTCTTTAATTCTTCTTCCACCTTAATCTGGGTAGCCAGACCGGCATGATCGTAACCAGGCATCCACAGGGTATTATCACCCATCATCCGATGCCAGCGAATTAAAATATCCTGCAGGGTGTTATCCAGGGCGTGACCCATATGCAGCTGCCCGGTAATATTCGGAGGCGGGATCACAATCGTAAACGGTTTCTTATCCGTTTCCACTTCGGCGTGAAAATATTTTTTCTCTTCCCAGTACTTATACCACTTGGTCTCAAAAGACGCAGGATCGTACTTGGTCGCTAATTCTACTTTGCTTTGTTTGTTTTCCTGTTCTGCCATGCTTGTCTGCCTCCCGACTAAAATAAAAAATCCTGTTACAGTTTACTGTAACAGGACGCTGTGCACGCGGTACCACCTATTTTCCCGGATTAAAACCCGGACTCTCAATACGCATAACGGACGCTGCCGGAGAAACTTACTACTACACCTTCAGTCTCCCAACTCCCGGACTACCTTCCCAAACGCTTACCCGGATGGCTTACACCTAACCCATCCTCTCTCAGAGCAGCTTTTTGGTACTCCTCCCGTTCACAGTCATTAGCTAAAAAAATTGTATAAAATTAGTTTAACAACTTGGCCTGCTCTTGTCAAGAATTTTTCACAATAATTTGATTCTGGCCCACAAATTTTAGAACCTGCTGCCAATCTGGTAGACCACAAAGGCAATCACATAAGCTATACCGGTCTGGTACCCCAAAGCTGCCAAGGTCCAGCGCCAGCTACCCATCTCGCGCCGGATTGTCGCAATCGCCGCAATACAGGGCGAAGCTAACAGGATAAAGACCATGAAGGCATAGCCGCTGGCAGGCGTAAACATGCTCTGCACTACAGCCTGCATCGCCGTGCCGCCATTTTCAGGATCAGTGACCCCGGCCAGGATACCAAAGGTAGATACGATAACCTCTTTAGCAATAAAACCACCAATGGCCGCAAAGGCTGTCTGCCAGGTACCAAAACCTAACGGTGCAAAAAGCGGGGCAATAAACCTGCCGATATCCGCCATCATACTTTGATCCGGTTTCACCATCTCCAGCTGCAAGTTAAAGTTTTGCAAGAGCCAGAGCACGGCGCTGGCTACAAAAATAATCGTACCGGCCTTAATGATAAAACCTTTGACCCTGTCCCAGGTATGCTGCCACATGGATTTAAGCTTGGGCCAGTGGTAAGCTGGCATCTCCATGACAAAGTTTGCTGCTTCCGTATTAAAGAACCTGGTCTTTTTAAGGACAAAGCCGCTGACGATAACCATGATGATACCGAACAAATACATGGAAGGTCCAATCCAGGAATTAGCTGGGAACAAAGCCGCCGCAAATAAAGCGAACAACGGCAGTTTAGCATTACAGGGAATAAATGGTGTTAACATGATCGTCAACTTACGGTCCTTATCATTTTCAATCGTACGCGCGCTCATGATAGCGGGCACGCTACAGCCTGTACCTATGAGCATCGGGATAAAGCTGCGCCCGGATAAACCGAAACTACGGAAGATCCTGTCCATCAAAAAAGCTACCCGGGACATGTAGCCACAATCTTCCAGGAAAGAGAGGAACAGAAACAGCATAAAAATCTGCGGCACAAAGCTTAAAACTGCGCCGACGCCGCCGATGATGCCATCCACCGCGAGCCCTGTCAGTATTGGAGAAACCGCTGCGCCTTCCAAAAAGGCCCGTAAAGTTTCGCCCAGGTTCTTGAAGAAAGCATCCATCCCGTCAGTAGTGTATTGACCCACCGTACTGACACTGACAAAATACATCAGCCACATGATGCCGAAAAAGATGGGTAATCCCAGGACACGATTTGTCACCACTTTATCAATGGCATCAGAAATTTTAGAGGTCTGGTCCTTATTACCGCGTTTATAATACTGCCGTAATAAATTTTCGATGGCGGCATAACGACCGGCAGCAATCAGACTTTCCGCATCGTCCCCCTCTTTTTGCTCCGCCCAGCAGATCAAGGCTTCCAGTTTTTCTTTGAGCTGAGGCACCAGGTTTGCCTTTTCCAGTTCATGCGGGTCCCGTTCAAAAATTTTCACCAGATGCCAGCGTTTATCGTGTTCCGGCGGCAGGTTGCAAATTTCATCGATGCGAACTAAAGTATCTTCAATAACATTACTGTACCGAATAGGTTTTAAATGTACATGTCCGTCGGAAGCATGAATGGCCACATCCAAAAGTTCCTTGATCCCCTGACCTTTGGAAGCCGTGATCTCAATAGCATGGCAGCCTAAAGCATCTGCCAGCCCCTGAGTGTCCAGATCGTCTCCATTCTTATGCACCAGATCCATCATGTTAAGGGCCAGCACCATGGGATAACCCTGTTCCAGTATCTGGGTCGTCAGATATAAGTTGCGTTCCAAATTAGATGCATCCAGGATATTAATAACCGCACCCGGATGATTTTCCAGCAAGTAATCCCTGGTCACGACCTCTTCCGGTGTATAAGGTGACAAAGAATATACGCCGGGCAAGTCCATGACATCATAGCCTTCATAATTCATCAGCTTGCCAATTTTGCGTTCTACCGTGACCCCGGGCCAGTTCCCTACATACTGGTTACTGCCGGTCAAAGTATTAAAGAGGGTGGTCTTACCACAGTTTGGATTACCAACTAAAGCTAATATCTTATTCATAGGTTCATCCTTTAAAATATTTTTTAACTTACATAAAAAAACTGCCCGTTTCCTCAGGCTCAGCCGTCAACTAAAATATTCTTGGCGTCCGCCTTGCGGATGGACAGATTATAGTTACGTAAAGAAATTTCTACCGGGTCCCCTAAAGGTGCTACCCTGATTACCGTCACCCGGGTTCCCTTCGTTAACCCCATGTCAACGATGCGGCGTTTTAAGGCTCCTGTTGCCAGTACTTTGGCCACAACCACCGGTTCCCCGATTTTGGCATCATGCAAAGTTTTCATTCTCGTTCCTTCCCGGCAAAAACTCCGCCCGTTTCTTAGTAAGCCTACGCTAACTTAGTTATAGTTTAAGCTATTTACCAGGCTTTGTCAATGCCTAAAAACTTGACAAGAAGTGTGCCAAGCCTTATTATCAAGGGTAATTACTTGACCTGCTGCCAGCAGGGCGAGCGGAAAGGAAGTAATGGATATGGATATCGCCGACAAAAGAGAGCACGAAGCTGTCCGAGTCTCGCTCTATGGCGTCATTAGCAATATCATCCTGGCCGCTCTCAAGTGCGGTGCCGGTGTCTTAGGCCAGTCCTCCGCCTTAATTTCGGACGGCATCCATTCCGCATCGGATGTCTTCGCCAATTTTATCGTCATTGCCGGTATCAAAGTTTCCAGCCGGGCTGAAGATGCGGGTCATCCTTATGGACATGAGCGCCTGGAATGTGTAGCTTCTATTGTTTTAGCCGTTGTCCTCATTCTGACCGGTCTCGCCATCGGTTACGAAGGCCTGCATAAAATCCTGCACGAACCGGAAACCATCGCCGTGCCTTCCCTGTTACCGTTAATCGTGGCCGCCATCTCCGTCCTGGTCAAGGAAATAATGTTCTGGTACTGCCGGTCGGTAGCCCTGCGTATTAATTCTGACGCGGTCATGGCCGATGCCTGGCATCACCGCAGTGATAGTCTTTCTTCCATCGGTGGTTTCATCGGTGTCCTTGGAGCCAGGATGGGGTATCCGGTCCTTGATCCCCTGGCCAGTATCGTAATCTGCCTGTTAATTATTTATTCGGCTTACGAAATCTTCAAAAGCGCTGTTGATAAAATGGTAGATCACGGTTGTGATGAAGCTACGACCACCAAGATGAAAACTATCATCACCAGTATCGCCGGCGTCGAACATTTAGACCGGCTGCAGACCCGTATCTTTGGTAATCGTATCTTTGTAGACGTAGAAGTCAGCGTGGCTGATGATTTAACCGTAGTAGAAGCACACCGTATCGCCGAAAATATCCATGTAGCTATGGAAAAAGATTTTGGTCTGGTCAAACATTGCATGGTCCATATTAATCCTTTAAGCGAAGTCAACCACGATTTTTAATTTTTTTCTGTATATCACTTTGCTACAAAAACTACATGCTTCTGTAAACTAAAACAAATAACCCCGTAACGATGTCCGGTCGCTACGGGGTTATTCGTTTTCTACTCAAGATCGCGCTGCCGCTTTTCTAGCAGCCAGACTCGGGAAAAAATAAAAGGAGAAGAATGGAAAAGGAGAATATCAGAAGGGTTTGCGAATGACAAATCATCTTTATATTTCGACCTGCAAGAACAGAAAACCGTTTCTGCACATGACAGAAACGGTTTTGATATCAGGCAAGTCCACCCTTCCACTCTCACCTGGAAAGATTTCGTTGATAACATCATTCCTGTCACTCGCAGGTCAAGCTTGATGCTTATACAGATTCGGCCTGCCGGCTCCAGTTTTTGCTGTTACGGCGACGGGATCGCAACGGACTTACACCGTTTTACCCTCTCTGTATGAAATATTGTTTTTACAAGTTAATTATACTTAGTACTAATAAGATTGTCAAGCACTTTAGGTAAATTTATTTTTTGCCACCATCGGCGCCAATCTCTACGCCCCCGGCCGCTAAAATAGCCATGATCCTGTTAATCAACTCCGCCCTCATCAGGGGCTGCGTGACAGAATAAAGAATAATCCTGCTGTCATCAATCCCCAACTGCTTTTTTAAAGCATTCTTCTTTGCTTCCGCAGCGCTGCGGGATAACTTATCGGCTTTAGTTAACACCAATTGCACCCTATGTCCACATTGCAGAAGCCATTTATAGCCTTCCAGATCATTGGGCATCAATTCCCGGCGTATATCCAGCAACTGGCAAACCAGTTGTAAATCCGGCGCCTCCACAAGATAGTTCCTGATAAAAGCGGACCATAATTCCTTATTATCCTTACTGGTACGGGCATAACCATAGCCCGGTAAATCCACCACATAAAAACCTGTACGTTCTTCCTGTTCCTCGACCGCCCGTTTAGCTTCCACCTTATAATAATTTAGGGTCTGAGTCTTACCAGGTGTCGCACTAACCCTGGCTAATCCCTTTCTCCGGCACAAAGAATTGATTAAAGAAGATTTTCCTACATTTGAGCGTCCTAAAAAAGCCACTTCCGGCAAACTGGGTTTGGGGTACTGCTCCGCCCGGACCGCTGATGTGACAAATTCGGCCCTGATGAAGTCCCATATTCCGTTGTTCATGTGAACCTCCTTTTTTATAAATTGGGCGCTGACCTCAGCACCCGGTGCGCAAAACCTAACGGCTCTGCCTATCATCTCAACGCTACGGGCACGCCGTACGCGTTCTAAACCAAATTTAACTTAGCGTGATTTCCTGACAGCCACGCTTACACATGCTCTAACGCTCTTCACGATCATAAGGCAGTCCCAAAGCCTGAGGCGAAGCCAGACGGCCTTCCTTTTTAATCAGGACCAGAACCAAAGCCAGGATCGTAAAGATATAGGGCAACATATTGAGCAGGAAGATAGACGTAGAAACGCCCAGTACCTGCAGGTTAAAACCTAAGGCATCCACACCGCCAAACAAATAACTGCCCACCAGTGCGCGCCATGGATCCCACAAGGCAAAAACTACCAGAGCTACTGCAATCCAGCCACGTCCCGCGGTCATATTTTCCAACCAGCAAGGCGCATATGCCAAAGACAGATACGCTCCCCCCAAACCGGCCAGAGCGCCACCGATAATCGTATATAGATACCGGCGGGTAAAGACATTCACGCCCACCGCATCTACCGCCGCCGGGTTTTCACCCAAGGCACGCAGGAACAAACCGGCACGTGTCTTATAAATGTATAAGGCAGCCACAATAATCAAAACATAGCTGATATACACCAGGGGATCATGATTAAAAAGTACCGGTCCCAAAATAGGAATCTCGCTTAGACCCGGCACCGGCATCTTAACAAAGGGGTTATCCAGCCGCATGCCTACATAAGCCTTGCCTAAATAACCGGACAAACCTGTGCCAAAAATTGTGAGGGCCAGACCACTGACAACCTGGTTCGCTTTTAAGGTAATACATAGTACTGCATGAATCAGAGCCAGGATGGCGCCGGCTACTAATGCCGCCAGGACGCCCAGCCAGGGACTCCCGGTAATAACCGCGGTCATAAAGCCCGTCTCGGCACCCACCAGCATCATACCGTCTACACCCAGGTTAGTAATACCGGCACGTTCCGTGATTAATTCACCTAAAGAAGCAAACAGCAGCGGTGTACCTGCTACTACCGAAGCCGCTAAGATAGAAACAATGAGTGATTCATTCATGTTTAGTTTCCTCCTTATCGGCAATTTTCAGTTCATAATTTGTCAAGATCTCAGACCCTACCACAAAAAACAGGATGGCACCCTGAAGCATCGTAGCCGTTGCTGAAGGAATACCCATGGTCTGAATCATAAAGCCGCCTACCTGAATAATGGCGAACAAGAAAGCCACCACAATAATGGCTGCGGGATGCAAGCGTCCCAACCAGGCCACAATGATGGCCGTATAACCATACCCGGGACTGATACCCGGCTGTAGTTTGCCTACGATACCACTGACTTCCACCATGCCGGCAAAACCAGCGATAGCACCGGAAATAAACATAACCAGCAGAATTTGTTTTTTAATATCAATACCGATATACCTGGCTGCCGTTGCATTACTGCCGATGACCATGGTTTTATAGCCCCATTTGGATTTTTTGAAAATAAAATAAAGAATTACGGCCAGGATGACTACAAAGACGATACCAAAATGTACCCGGGTGTCACCAAAAGTCGGTAACAAAGCCGCCTTAGGGAAAGGCGCCGACAAGGGAAAGTTATGTCCGTTAGGATCTTTCCAGGCGCCATACACCAGATAATTGGCCCACAAAATAGCGATATAATTCATCATCAGCGTACTGATTAACTCGCTCACCAGCCATTTAGCTTTAAGCCAGCCTGCTAAAAGTCCCCAGAGGCCACCGCCGATAGCACCCGCTACCATCATCGCCGGTAACATCACAAAAGCCGGCAGATCCGGAAAATGCAAAGGTACCCAGGTGGCAGCTACAGCTCCCATATAGAACTGACCTTCAGCACCGATATTCCACAACTGCATCCTGAAGGCGATGGCCACGCCCAGTCCACACAAAGCCAGCGGTATCGTTTTGACCAGCGTCTCGGAGACACCATAGCCGCTCCCCAGCGCGCCGCCAAACATGGCACTATAAACATCCAGGGGATCACGTCCTGTAGCCACAAAGAACAGGGCGCAGAAAAACAAGGAAAGAACCGTCGCCAGGATAGGCACGATAATCTGGGAGGAACGTTTGGGAGCCAGGCTCTTCTCAATTCTGATTTTCATGTTGAGCCCCTCCCATATCCGTCACGCCAGCCATCAAAGCACCAATCTTTTCCGTGTCCATCTCACTCACGGGGAACTCACCTAAAATCTTACCGTCAAAAATGACACCCACCCGGTCAGCCAGTTGCGCCAGCTCGTCCAGGTCTTCAGAGATCAAAATAATACTAGTACCCTTGGAACGCAGTTCCAGTAAAAGTTTGTGTACCTCTTCAATGGCGCCGATGTCCAGACCCCGCACCGGGTACAACACTACCATCAACCGGGGATTATTATTAATTTCCCGTCCTAAAAGCAGCTTTTGAATATTACCACCACTCATAAGTTTTACCGGCTGAAAAATAGAACTCATCTTAATGTTAAATTCTTCAACGATAGCTTTAGTAGCAGCAATAGCTGCCTTTTTATCTATGAAATGTCCCTTACCATATTTGGGGCTGTCGTAACCCTTCAGGATCACGTTGTCCACCGCATCCAGGTTAGGTACCATCCCCATGCCCAAACGATCTTCGGGCACCAGACTGATACCCCGGGCGATTAATTCATCCGGATGCATATTAGCAATCTCTTCGCCATGAAACTTGATACTACCCAGCATTGCGGTTCTGAGGCCAGCGATAACCTCGGCTAATTCTTTCTGGCCGTTGCCGGAGACACCCGCGATACCATAAATCTCACCCTCACGCACATTAAAAGAAATATCTTTTAACCCTTTCACATGCATGTCATTATAAGCAGAAACATCTTTAATTTCCAGGACCACGTCGCCAATACGGGCATCACTCTTTTCATAAGCGTTCAGCACATCCCGGCCAATCATCATCTTAATCAGCTTATGACGTTCCATCTCGGCTTTCCCGATAGAGCCGGTGACCACACCGCCACGCAAAACCGTTACCTGGTCTGCCAGCTCCAGCACTTCATTCATCTTATGAGAGATAAAAACTACTGCACAGCCATCATCAGCCATACGCCGCAAATTAATAAATAACTCCCGGGTTTCCTGAGGTGTTAGCACAGCCGTCGGTTCATCCAGGATTAAAATCTTCGAGTCATGATAGAGCATTCGCAGTATTTCTACCCGCTGTTTCTCGCCTACCGACAATTGCCAGATAAAAGCCTTAGGATCTACATACAAGCCATATTTTTCCCCAAACTTACCAATCTCGGCGGCAATTTCATCTTCCTTCAGTAAGAAAGAACCATGGCTCTGACTCAAGGCAATGTTCTCCGCCACGGTAAAAGTATTGATCAACTTAAAATGCTGATGTACCATACCGATGCCGTGGGCAATAGCATCACTCGGAGATTCAATTTTCGTTTCCTGACCGTCAATCTCAATACTGCCTTCCGTAGGCAGGTACAAGCCAGTAAGAATACTCATCAAGGTACTCTTGCCGCTGCCGTTTTCTCCTAACAGCGCATGAATCTGTCCCGGATACAGGTCCAGGTTAATCTTATCATTGGCAATGACACCGGGAAATTTTTTGGTAATATTCTTCATCCTGATGAGAGGTTGTGTGCTGGTCATAATTTCTCCCTGATAAAACCGAAGCGAACCGGCCGGATTTCCGGCCGATTCACCTGGTTGTTCTTTATTATTTACTAATCGTACCATCCACGCCTTCAACGAACCAATCCATCTTCAACAAATCGGCATCGCCCAGAGCCTGACCTTTAGCAACGCGTACTTTACCGGTCTGGTCTTTAATCTCACCTGCAAACGGATTCAGCTTGCCGGAGATGATGTCCTTCTTAGCAGCATCGACCAGTTTCTTGGTTTCTTCGGGAACCATCGGGCCATAAGGAGCAATGTCAACTACATTATCCTTCATGCCTTCCCAAATAGCGCCGGATTTCCAGGTACCATCCTGGACTTGCTTAACGACTCTTTCATAGAAAGGACCCCAGTTCCAAACTGCAGAAGTCAAAACAGCTTTAGGAGCCGCCTTACTCATATCCATATGGTAACCAATGGAATATTTACCGCGTTCCTGAGCCGCAATCTGCGGACCAACAGTATCCTGATGCTGAGTCAGTACATCGGCACCGGCATCCAGCACAGTCAGACCAGCTTGTTTTTCCTTAGCGGGATCATACCAGGTATTGGTCCAGATGACTTTTACCTTGGCATTGGGATTAACAGCACGAACGCCCAGTGTAAAGGCGTTGATACCACGTACTACTTCCGGAATGGGGAACGCTGCCACATAACCAATCAGGTTGGTCTTGGTCTGTTTACCTGCTACCATACCGGTCAGGTAACGAGCCTGGTAAATACGTCCGAAATAATTGCCCATGTTCGGCGCGGTCTTATAACCGGAACAATGCATGAACACGGTGTCAGGATACTTTTTAGCCACGTTCAACATGGAATCCATGTAACCGAAGCTGCAGGCAAAAATAATCTTGTTGCCCTGGCTGGCCAGTTGGTTGATGACACGCTCAGCATCAGCGCCATCACCTACGTTTTCCACATACACGGCTTCAACATTCTTGTTGTCCTTGAGCAGTTGCAGACGGCCATTGCTGTGAGAGTTAGTCCAGCCGCCATCGTTAACACTGCCGTTGTGCACGAAAGCTACCTTAATCTTGCCCTGCGGTTTAGCCGCATCTTTCTTGGCACCACCGCCACCGCAACCTGCCAAAAGCACACTACCTGCCAGGACGGTACACAGGATTGCCTTACCCCATTTTGATAACATTAACCCCATCATCCTTTCTGCCTTTAAATTTTATAATTTTGCACGTTCACCGATTTCTCTGGCCACAAACACGCCGCTGGCACTGGCCTGGGATAACCCACGGGTAATCCCGGCGCCATCGCCGACAGCAAATAAATTGGGAATCTTGGTTTCCAGATGTTTGTCCAGTCTCAAACGGGAACTGTAAAATTTGACTTCCACACCGTAGAGCAGGGTATCATCATTCGCCATGCCCGGTGCCACCTTATCTAAAGCATAAATCATCTCGATGATGTCATCCAACTGACGCTTAGGCAGGACCAGGCTCAAATCTCCCGGTGTCGCCGGCAGTGTCGGTTTGGTAAAGCTCTTAAGTAAACGCCGTTCATTGGTCCGACGGCCGTGAATCAAATCGCCAAACCGCTGCAGTAGCACGCCTCCGCCCAGCATATTACTGAAAGACGCAATCCGTTTACCATACTGATGCGGCTCCGTGAAAGGACTGGTAAATGTATTGCTGACCAAAAGCGCAAAGTTAGTATTTTCACTATGCAGCTTAGGATCCGCATAACTCTGCCCATTCACCGTGACGATACCGTCTGTGTTCTCAGCTACTACATAACCATACGGATTCATACAGAAAGTCCGCACCAAATCGTTATATTTCTTCGTCCGGTACAAAAGTTTGGCCTCGTATACCTCATCAGTGATATGTTTGAATACCTGGGCCGGTACTTCTACCCGCACGCCGACATCCACCTGATTGTTAGTAAACTGCAGTCCCAGACGTTTACACTCTTTGGTAAACCACTCGGCTCCCGCCCGTCCGGGGGCTGCGATCAGATAAGTACTCCGCACCTGGCCACTGCTGGTTTCCAGTACAAACTGGTCACCTTCCCGGGTAAAAGTTTCTACCGTGGTCTGGCACCTGATTTCCACTTTCTTAGCCAGATAATCATAAATGGAAGCCATGATCTTAAGATTATTTTCCGTACCCAGATGGCGCACCTTAGCATTTAAAAGGTGCAGGTCATAACCCAGGGCAATCTTACCGATAGTAGCATTTTTAGTACTAAAATAAGTACCGGGGGCACCATGCCTCAAGTTAAGCTGATCCACATAATCAATTAATTCCATCACGGTCTGCTTCGGCAGATAATCTGTCAGCCAACCGCCAAATTCCGTTGTAAAATTATACTTTCCATCTGAAAAAGCTCCGGCGCCGCCAAACCCACGCATAATAGCACAAGGTACACAGTGCAGACACTGGTTGGTTTTTCCCGCCGCCAGGGGACAATGCCGTTTTTCCACGGGCAGTCCCTCTTCTATGATCAGCACGGAAAGCTCCGGATATTTTTCGGTAAACTCATAGGCCGCAAAAATTGCCGCCGGGCCACCGCCAATAATGGCTACATCAAAATTCTGTTTCATCAATCTTAGTCCTCCAGGGCCAATTTTAAAACCTGATCCATATGGCTGACAGGGATAAACTTAATCTCTTCCCTGACCTTCTTCGGCAGTTCTTCCAGATCCTGAAGATTCTTTTCTGGGATCAGGATGGTTTTAATACCGTAACGGTGTGCTGCCAAAGCTTTTTCTTTTAAGCCGCCGATAGGCAGGACCTTGCCAGACAAGGTAATTTCACCCGTCATGGCTAAATCAGCCTTGACCTTGCGGCCTGTCAGGGCGCTCACCATCGCCGTGACCATAGTAATACCGGCCGAAGGTCCATCCTTAGGAATAGCTCCCTCCGGAATATGGATATGGATATCATGTTCTTCATAGAACTTAGGATTTAATTTGAGCTTGTCAGAACGGGAACGAATGAAAGTGTAACCAGCCGTAGCCGATTCTTTCATCACATCGCCTAACTGGCCGGTCAAAGTCAGGACGCCTTTGCCCCTGGTCACCAGTACTTCCACTTTGAGGACTTCGCCGCCGACACTGGTCCAGGCCAGGCCGGTGACAATACCGATCTCGGAACGAGCTTTTAAATCCGTCTCCAGATAAATTACCGGCCCCAGATAATCAGTCAGGTTACCGGTGGTTACATGCGCTGCCTTTTCCACCCCGGTCACGATACGATAAGCCGTCTTCCGGCAAATAGTCGCAATCTTGCGCTCCAGGTTCCGGACACCAGCTTCTCGGGTATAATCCCGGATCACATGGCGCATAGCTCCGGCCGTGATGGTAAGGGTCTTCTCCGTCAAACCGCTGGCTTCCATCTCCTTAGGCAGCAGATGCAGCTCCGCGATCTTATATTTTTCTTCTTCTGTATAACTGGACAGTTGAATCACTTCTACCCTGTCCAACAGTGGCGCCGGAATTGTTTCCACGGTATTGGCAGTCACAATCCAGAATACCTGGGATAAATCAAAGGGGAATTCCACAAAATGGTCACTAAAGGTATTATTCATTTCCGGATCCAGAACTTCCAGCAAAGCTGCCGCTGGATCGCCCCGGAAATCGCTGGCCATCTTATCGACCTCGTCCAATAAGAAAACAGGGTTTATGCAACCGACCTTACCCATGCCGTGCATAATCCGTCCCGGCATAGCGCCAATATAAGTACGCCTGTGCCCGCGAATCTCAGCTTCGTCGCGCACGCCGCCCAGGCTCACCCGGATAAACTTACGGTTCATGGCCGTAGCGATACTGCGCGCCAGGGTCGTTTTGCCCACGCCCGGAGGTCCTACCAGACAAAGGATGGGGCCTTTATTAGACTTGGTCATCTGACGTACCGCCAGATATTCCAGGATACGTTCCTTAACCTTGGTCAACCCATAATGATGCTGGTCCAAAATCCTGGCCGCGTGCTTAATATCAAAATTATCCTTGGCAAACTTGCCCCACGGCAGTTCCAAGACTACATCCAGATAATTGCGTATTACCGCGCTTTCCGCCATCATAGGCGGCATCTTACGCAAGCGTTCAATCTCTTTATACAGCCCCTTGCTGACCTCTTCCGGAAGCTGCAGGTTTTTAACCTTATCCTTATATTCTTCGACCTCTGCCTGTTCATCATTGCCTTCGCCTAATTCTTTGCTAATGGCCTTAATCTTTTCCCGCAGGTAGTATTCTTTCTGGTTTTTCTCAATCTGTTCATGTACCTGGTCTTCAATATTCTTTTCCAGGTTCACGATTTCCAGTTCTTTGGTCAGATAACCATACAACATCTGCATCCGGATTTTTACGTCCTGCGTTCCCAAAAGATCAATTTTCTCTTTCAGGGATAAATCTAAGAAGCCGGCAATGGTATCCGCCACCAGGCTGGGATCCGGTTTATCCTTAAAGGACAACAGGACATCATTATTAATCTTCTTACCCGTCATAACCCACTTTTCAAAAGTTTCAATCAGCAGGCGACGTAAAGCTTCTACCTGGCCCCGGTCTTTTTCCAGGATGATGGCCGGCATAAGTTCCACCGAACCTTCCAGATATTCTTCCCTGGCTTTCACCAGTTCCAGATTTTTAATTTCGCAACGTTCCAAACCCTCTACCAGGATACGCATCGTCCCGCCCGGTAGTTTTAAAAGTTGTTTTACTTCGGCAATAGTGCCGACCGGGAACAAATCTTTCAAGGTGGGATCGCCGGTCATAGCTTCCCGCTGGGTAGCCAGACAGATTTTCTTGCCGGCATCCGTTGCCGCACCAACCGCGTTCACCGAACGGATACGCCCCACATCCAGATTCACGATCATGCCCGGAAAGACCATCAGGCCGCGTAAGGGTAATACAGGAACTAACTTATAATTCGTAGTCAATCTATTACCTCCACTATTTGATACTATAATTTTAACACAACTTCCCCTTAGAAAAAAGAGGAAGAAAAAGAAAGGGTGTAGCTAACCTGCTACACCCTTAAATTGTAAAGTTTCACGCCACAATCATATCCGGCTCCGCATGCTTCCGCACTGTTGCCTCCGTGACCACACATTTTTTCACATCATCCCGGGACGGCACTTCGTACATCACATCCCGCATGATACCTTCGATAATAGCCCTGAGACCTCTGGCGCCTGTTTCCCGGCGCAAAGCTTCTTCGGCGATGGCTTCAATAGCTCCCTGTTCAAATGTCAGGTCTACGTCATCCATCTTTAAGAAACTCTGGTACTGTTTAACCAGCGCGTTCTTAGGTTCCTGCAAAATCCTGACCAACGCCTTCTTATCCAGGGAGTCTAACGTTACAACCACCGGCAGACGGCCGGCAAATTCCGGAATCAGCCCAAACTTCATCAAATCTTCCGGCATCACCTTTTTCAAAATATCGCCGGTATTTTCTTCGCCTTTCTTACGGATATCAGCACCAAAACCCAGGTTCTTCTCGCTGACCCGGTCTTTGATGATATGTTCCAGACCGGCAAAGGCACCACCGCAGATGAAGAGGATATCCGTCGTGTCAATCTGGATAAATTCCTGATGCGGATGTTTACGTCCGCCCTGTGGCGGTACGTTAGAAACCGTACCTTCCAGGATTTTCAGCAGCGCCTGCTGCACGCCTTCCCCGCTTACATCACGGGTGATAGACATGTTTTCGCCTTTTCTGGCAATCTTATCAATTTCATCGATATAGACGATACCACGCTGGGCCTTCTCAATATCGTAGTCGGCATTCTGAATCAGCCTGAGCAGGATATTTTCCACATCCTCGCCTACATAGCCGGCTTCCGTTAATGTTGTGGCATCCGCGATTGCAAAGGGCACCTTCAAAATTTTCGCCAGGGTCTGAGCCAGCAAAGTCTTGCCGCTACCGGTAGGGCCCAGCATCAGGATATTGGACTTTTGCAGTTCCACATCACTGTCGTTATCCTCGTTAGCCACCTCATAATTAATGCGTTTATAGTGGTTATACACGGCCACGGATAAAGTCTTTTTCGCTTCTTCCTGCCCGATGACATATTCGTCCAGGATAGCTTTAATTTCCTTAGGTTTCGGCAACTCTTCCACCGCCAATGGTTCTTTCTCGCCACCCTGGGTGTCTTCCCGGAGGACCTCGTTACACAAAGCTATGCATTCGTCGCAAATATAGCCGTTACGCCCGGCGAGCAAACGCTTAACCTGGTCTTCCCGCTTGCCGCAGAAAGAACAAACGATGCCGTTTTCATTGCCAGTACCATCAGTAAATTTCATCTTGTTACTCCTTATGTTCTTTCACAACCGGCTTACGGGTAATGACTTCATCAATAATACCATAAGCCTTGGCTTCCTTACTGGTCAGGAAATTATCCCGATTGGTATCCTCCGCGATTTTTTCCTTGGTCTGACCAGTATGTTTAGCCATAACTTCATATAGATCTTCCCGCACCCGCAAGATTTCCTTGGCGTGGATGGCAATATCCGAAGCCTGACCGCTCACTCCGCCCAGAGGCTGATGAATCAGGACGGTGGAATAAGGCAGGGCAAAACGTTTGCCCTTGGTACCAGCCATTAACAATACGCTGGCCATACTGGCTGCCATGCCTACACAAATCGTGGATACATCCGGCTTAATATACTGCATGGTATCATAAATCGCCATGCCGGCAGAAACGCTGCCGCCGGGACTGTTAATATACAAATGAATATCCTTATCCGGGTTCTCAGATTCCAGGAACAGCAACTGGGCAATAACCACATTCGCTGTATTATCATCAATCTCACCGGTCAGGAAAATAATCCTGTCTTTCAGTAAACGGGAATAAATATCGTAGGAACGTTCCCCGTTCCGGGATTGTTCTACGACGATAGGTACAAAATTCATAGATCCTCCTTCACAAAATGGCAAAAAAGGCGGCAGGAGATTATGCTCCGCCGCCTCAAAATTACTTAGCGCTGTCGATGACCACATGCGCAGCCTTGCGGCGCAGGATGTTAGCTAAAAGCAGGCCCATGGTATTGTTACCCTTGATAATGCTCTTAACGTCCTGAACGCTGGCACCGTGCTGATCAGCAATAGCTTTGATTTCAGCATCTACGTCCTTCATATCTACCTGGATGTTTTCTTTCTTTGCGATAGCATCCAGTACCAAATCCGTACGTACTGCTTCTTCAGCGCGAGCTTTTTGAGCTTCGCGCAGCTTTGCCATATCCATGCCGGTATACTGCAGATAAGATTCTAAGCTCATCTTGCGGCTTTCCAGGCTCAGCTTCATCTCTTCAATCATCTGGCTGATCTTATCTTCAATCATCACGCCGGGAATTTCAAACTTGGCATTCTTTACGGCGGTATCTACCAGATCTTTTTCGTACATATTCTTGGTATCTTCTGCGGCAGCGGCTTCCATCTGTTTCCTGTATTCAGCCTTCAACTCGGCAACCGTTTTCACATCCGTGTTAGCTGCTACATATTCATCAGTGAGTTCCGGCAGTTCCTTGTGCTTAACTTCCTGGATATTAACCTTGAAGACAGCTTCCTTACCGGCCAATTCCTTAACGAAATAGGTTTCCGGGAAAGTTACGTCTACATCGGTAGCGTCACCTTTCTTTAAACCAATCAGTTGATCCTCGAACCCGGGGATGAAAGAGCCGGAACCAACTTCCAGGGGATAACCTTTGCCTTCGCCGCCGCTAAACGGTTCCCCGTCCACGGTACCAGCAAAGTCAATGACGGCGAAATCGCCCTTTTCGATAATGGCATCTGCCGGAGCGGCTACCATCTTAGCATGACGGTTACGCAGTTCGTTTACTGCCTTGTCAACTTCTTCGTCCGTCACCTTAATTTCTTTTTTATCTACATGCAGGCCCTTGTATTCACCCAGTTCCGGTTCCGGACGCAGGGTAACCTTCAGGTTCATATCCAGGTCCTTGTTTTCCTCAAAGGTGTACTTATCCATCTTGGGATCAGAAACCGGAACCAGTTTTTCTTGCTCGACAGCTTCGGAATAAGCCTTATTGGCTATCAGCTCAAAAGCTTCCTGCTTTACAGAATCTTTACCATAATGCATCTCTATGATTTGGCGCGGAGCTTTGCCTTTACGGAAACCGGGAATCTTGACCTCATTGGCAATCTTAGCGACCGCCTGTTTAAATCCCTTGTTGACATCAGCGGCAGGCGCCGTGATATGTAAGGTTGCTTCATTGCCTTCTCTGGTTACTTGCACGTTCATTTGAAAATCCTCCCTTAATATATAATCACTCTCAAATTAGTATGGGGAAAACGGCTAAGCATGCTTATCCATTTTTTAATGATACTATATTATTTTAGCACAAGCCGTTCAAGTTGACAAGATATAAAAAGCCCAACGCATAAGCATTGGGCTGAAAAAATCTGGAGCGGAAAACGAGGCTCGAACTCGCGACCCCAACCTTGGCAAGGTTGTGCTCTACCACTGAGCTATTTCCGCAATCAATGACGTGATTTATTATAAGCAATAGAAGAAAATTTGTCAAGCCATGCCATGTTTTTCCCGGGAAATATTTTTAGCACCAGGAAATTAGAAAATTCCCAGCACCAGCTGACTTACATTTTTACTATGATCGCTGATACGCTTCATATTAATGATAAGTTCCATCAGCACGAAACCAGCCTGCGGTGAACAGGTACCTTCCTGTAAGCGCTGAATATGACTCTTACGCATCTCTTTCTGGAAAGCTTTAACCTCCCGGCATTTATCCCAGGCTTTCTTGGCCAGCTCCTGGTCATCTTTTTCCAAAGCTTCCAAACTCATAGAGGCTGCCGCCACGGTTAGCATACCCAGTTGATGCAGTTCTGCTCTGGCCGGTTCTGAAAACTCCACCCGCTCACCAAAAATACTGCGGGCACGTTTAGCCAGGGTCTCGCCATGGTCGCCGATCCGTTCCAGATCGGAAACCGCATGGAGCAAACCCGTATGCCGGCTGCTTAACTCATCAGAAAGGCCCGTTTCCGAAATCTTAGTCAGGTAGACGGTGATATCTTCTTCCAGATCATCCACTACCGGTTCATGTTCCAGGACATACTTAACTTTTTCCTCATCATAACTATCCAAAGACTCCAGTGCAACCTGTACATCTTTAATGGCAATCTGTCCCATCCGCACTACTTCTTTAGTAGCCAGACCCAGGGCTACGCCCGGTGTACGCAGCATATTGTCGTCCAAATAGACAGGCCGGCGATTAATAATTTCGCCTTTTTCCGGCAACAGATGTTCCACCAGTTTAATAAAAGGGCTGGCCAGCGGTAAAAAGATCAAGGTATTCAACACGTTAAAAGCAGAGTGGGCATTGGCAATCTGTCTGGCAATATCTCCTGCCGGAGAAATATATTTTACCAAATCTACAAAGTAGCCCAGGAAACAGATAAAAATGATACAACCGAAAAAGTTAAACAGAACATGGCTTAAAGCCACCCGCTTAGCTGTAGCATTGGTATGAAAAGCTGCCAGGACCGCCGTGATACAGGTACCGATATTGTCGCCTAAAAGAACAGGAATAGCTCCTTCCAGAGGAATGAGACCCTGTCCCGCCATCGCCATCAGGATACCAATCGTAGCCGCGCTGCTCTGCACACAAATGGTCATCAAAGTACCTACCGCCACGCCTAAAAGCGGCTGCGCCGCAAAACGGGAGATAAAGGTCACAAACCCATGGTATTCACGAAGCGGCATGGCCGCCTGACTCATCAGGTTCATACCCAGCATCAAAAGGCCAAAGCCCAACAGGACCTGTCCCACAAAACGGGGACGATCCCTTTTGGCTAACAACTGCATCAAAAAGCCTACAAAAATAAGCACCGTCACGTAATCGGCCAGGTTAAACGCAATTAACTGAGCCGTGATGGTCGTGCCGATATTTGCGCCCATGACAATTCCAAAAGCCTGCTTTAAAGTTAAAAGCCCTGCGTTGACCAAACCTACCGTCATCACGGTAGTCGCACTACTGGACTGCAGCAGAGCCGTCACTACGGCACCTACCACCACGCCCATGGCTAAGACACCGGTCAAGGCGGCCAGAAACTGTTGCAATTTGGCGCCAGCTGCCTTTTGCAAACCGTCGCCCATTAGTTGCATGCCGTAAAGGAATAAGGCAATGCCACCTAAGAAAGTGCAAACAAAAATCAGCATGTGTGCTCCTTCACTTAAACTAAATCTGCTGCTAAAAAAAGCTTTTGGTGATAGTTTAACATAGATTACCGGCCTTGACAACGGTCAAGATAATTAGTCGCAATATCCAGAAAACGAAGAAGGCGGCTCTACCGAGCCGCCTTCCTTGGAGGTGTATCCAGGCAAGAGCCACATGCTCTTTGCCGGTTAATCTTTATTTACCTGCCGCCAGTTTCTTGTAACCTTCCAGACGCGCCTTGGCATCGGCAGCCGTCTTCTTGTACAACTCGTCGGCAATATCGGGGAAGCCCTTCTTCAAAGAACTATACCGTACTTCGCCCATCAGGAATTCCTGGAAATCAGCCGTAGGTTCCTTGGAATCCAGCATAAATGGATTCTGGCCTTTTTCCTTCAGTTCCGGGTTGTACCGGTAGTTAGCCCAATAGCCGCACTCTACCGCACGTTTTTCTTCCAGCTGGCTGCAGCCCATGCCGGCTTTGAGACCATGATTGATACACGGACAGTAAGCGATGATCAGAGAAGGTCCGTCATAAGCTTCGGCTTCTCTCATGGCTTTCAGCACCTGGTTCTTATCGTAACCCATGGCTACCTGCGCCACATAAACGTAGCCGTAGCTCATAGCCATCATGCCCAAATCCTTTTTCTTGGTCCGCTTGCCGCTGGCAGCAAATTGTGCCACCGCTGCGGTAGGCGTAGCCTTAGATGATTGTCCGCCAGTATTGGAGTAAACTTCGGTATCGAAGACCAGCACGTTGACATTCTTGCCGCTGGCAAGAACATGGTCCAAGCCGCCGTAACCAATATCATAACCCCAGCCGTCGCCGCCAAAGATCCAGTGACTGCGCTTGATAAAGTATTGTTCCAGACTCAGCAGGGTTTCCAGAGTAGCTTTGCCTTTAGCTTCTTTCTTCAAAGCTGCTGCCAGTTTAGCCGCCCGTTCCCGGGTGCCTTCGGTCACATTCATATTCTTGGTCCAGTCTTCCATAGCCGCTTGCAGTTCAGCGCTTACGCCTTCTTTGATAGCATCAGCAATCAAACCTTTTACCCGGTTACGGGACTGTTCTACGCCCAGGAACATGCCCAGACCGTATTCAGCGTTATCTTCAAACAGGCTGTTGGCCCAGGACGGACCATGGCCTTCGGCATTCTTAGTATAAGGCATAGCCGGAGCGGAGGCGCCCCAGATAGAAGTACAACCGGTGGCATTGGCAATCATCATGCGGTCACCGAACAATTGGGTGGCCAGTTTAGCATACGGAGTTTCACCGCAGCCGGCGCAGGCGCCGCTGTATTCCAGCAAGGGCTGTTCAAACTGTACGCCTTTCACAGAGGTCTTGCCCATGGGATTCGGCTTCGGCGTTACTTTATGCATAAAGTAATCCCAAACAGGAGCCTTGTCCATCTGAGATGCTAACGGTTTCATGGTCAGAGCCTTTACCGGGCAGATCTGCGCACAGTTACCGCAGCCTTCGCAGTCCAGCGGGCTCACCATAATAGCAAACTTGGTACCCTTGACACCCAGCGCATCCTTGGAACCATAACCATTCGGCAGTTTGGCTGCTTCATCAGCAGTTAAGAGCGCCGGGCGGATAGAAGCATGCGGGCAGACAAAAGAACACTGGTTGCACTGGATACACTTAGTAACATCCCATTCCGGAACGTTGATAGCGATACCGCGTTTTTCGTAAGCGGCAGTACCGGAGGGGAAAGTACCGTCTTCGTGACCCTTGAAAGCGCTGACCGGCAGTTTATCGCCTTCCAGCCTGTTCATGGGCACCAGTAATTTATCCACGTACTCGTTGCCGGTCTTGGCCGGTTCATTGGTACCTGTAGCCGTAGCCCAGGCCGCCGGAACTTTTACCGCTTCAATGGCATTGACGCCGGCATCAATGGCGGCATTATTCATATCCACCACGTTCTGGCCTTTCTTGCCATAGCTGGTAACTACCGCGTCCTTCAAATATTTCAGGGCATCAGCCAGAGGAATAATGTCTGCCAGTTTAAAGAAGGCAGACTGCATGATCATATTGATACGACCGCCCAAACCAATCTTCTGGGCAATCTTTACGGCATCAATGATGTAGAACTTAATCTCGTTCTTGGCAATGTAACTCTTAATGTTGCCGGGCAGTTCTTTATCCAGGTCGGCTACGCTCCAATTGCAGTTCAGGAGGAAAGTGCCGCCCTTCTTCAGGCCTGCGGTCACATCGTATTTATGCACATAGGACTGATTGTGTACGGCTACAAAATCTGCTGCATCAATCAGGTACGGCTGCCGGATAGGTTCCTTACCGAAACGCAGATGAGAAACGGTAACGCCGCCGCTCTTCTTGGAATCATAGGAGAAATAACCCTGGGCATACATGTTGGTATGGTCACCGATAATCTTAATGGCGCTCTTGTTGGCGCCTACGGTACCATCGCTGCCCAGGCCCCAGAACTTACAGCCCTTGGTGCCGGCAGGGGTAACATCCAAACCCTTGGACGCTTTAATAGAATGACCGGTAACATCATCGGTAATGGTAATGGTAAAACCATTCTTGGGTTCAGCAGTCTCCAGGTTCTCAAACACAGCCAGTAAATCGGCCGGCAGAGTATCCTTGCTGCCTAAACCATAGCGACCGCCTACGATAACCGGACGACGGCTGTCGGTATAGAAAGCATTACGCACATCCAAATACAAAGGCTCGCCTAAGCTGCCCGGTTCCTTAGTACGGTCCAGCACGGCAATCTTCTTCACCGTCTTAGGCACTGCAGCCAGGAAATGCTGTACGGAGAAAGGACGGAACAGATGTACTACCAGCACACCTACCTTCTTGCCCTCCTTGTTCAGTTTTTCTGCTACGGTAACTGCTGTTTGGGCAGCGCTACCCATGACAACAACAACTTCTGTTGCATCAGGTGCGCCATAATAATTGAACAGATGATACTCGCGACCGGTAACTTTACTAATCTGGCCCATATAGTCTTCAACGATAGC
Organism: Acidaminococcaceae bacterium; assembly: GCA_022484685.1. GTDB lineage: Bacteria > Bacillota > Negativicutes > Acidaminococcales > Acidaminococcaceae > JAKVKY01. The sequence goes on from JAKVKY010000003.1 coordinate 44,093, forward strand.
CGGCAGTGCATTGTAATAACTGTTCACAGCTTCGCGGGTCTGGAAATAAATATCCGGATTTTGTGCCGTACCACGAATTACAGGCTTATCAGGATTCAAGCCTCTCTGACGGAAAGCTTTCACTGCATCCCAGTCCAGCATCTTAGCATAATCCTTATAATCCATGACTTCAATCTTGGAAATTTCGTGGCTGGTACGGAACCCGTCAAAGAAATTGACAAACGGCACACGACCCTTAATGGCAGCCAAATGTGCCACCGCAGCCAGATCCATTACTTCCTGAACACCGCTTTCACACAACATAGCAAAACCGGTAGCGCGGCAGGCCATCACATCCTGGTGATCGCCAAAAATACTCAGGGAACTAGTGGCCAGGGCGCGGGCAGATACATGGAAGACGCCCGGTAAAAGTTCACCGGCAATCTTGTACATGTTAGGAATCATCAGCAGCAGGCCCTGAGATGCCGTGTAGGTTGAAGTCAGAGCACCGGAGGAGAGGGAACCGTGAACCGCACCGCTGGCGCCGGCTTCGGATTGCATCTCCATCAATTTAACCGTCTGGCCGAACAAGTTTTTCTTACCATTAGCAGCCCATTCATCCACCGCTTCCGCCATTGGTGAGGACGGAGTTATAGGATAAATACAGGCTACGTCCGTAAAAGCGTAAGAGACGTAGGCGGCGGCAGTATTGCCGTCCATAGTTTTCATTTGCTTGGTCATGCTTACTTCACCCTTCTTTCATTAAAATAAGTTGTAGCATATAAATACCCACATGCGTATATAGCAGATACCTATTCAATTTATTATATCCCATACTTTTCCTGCCTGCAACTATTCTTCTACCTTTTTGCAAAATCTTTACTTTTACATGTATGTTATAATGGAAATAACAATTAGAAGGAAAGTTGAGGAATGAATATGGATACTTTAAGCTGTCAGATAGTTGCATTGCTCTCGGGAATTTTTCAATGTGAACCACAGGTGCAGGAGGAAGGCCGGGCCACCGTCATCAGGATTGAAAATCCCAGCGGCGGACTGCCACTTTTAGTAACCGTCAGTTCCTGGAACGACATCCGGGTTCAACCCGGCAAGACACCCCGTTATTATCCAGCCGACGACCTGACCAGTCTGGAAAAAGATTTGCAAGCCTATGCTGCCGGTCAAAAAGTGGTCGTTGATACCGTAGATGTTGATGGTCATGCCACTAAAGAAGATCGTTTTATCAAGCTGTGTCAGTTAGATAATCTGGATGCAGCTGGTCTCTGGCAGTTAGCAGTGGACATCGGTCTGATTGGCAGCCAGGAATTGGACCACCTCTTACTCACCGGCGGTAAATTCCGTGTGCAGTTCTGGGATGCCGCCCATAATTTTATTTTTAAATATAAAGTAGATAAACTAATCAAGGTTCCCGCAGAAAAATCGTAAGTGCTATTGCCATACCAAAAATTTTTACCGAAAAACCAAAAGCCGCTGACAATTTTTTGCCAGCGGCTTAAGTTTTTTTATTTGCTTACTATAATTTAAACTTTTCAGGACTTACTATACAATTTTTTATTTTCCAAGCAGTGTTTTTAAGTCAGCTTCAGGAGTGGTAATCGGCGCAATACCATAATTATCTACCAGGAACTTTAAGACATTCGGAGAAATGAACGCCGGTAAAGTGGGACCAAGACGGATATTCTTGATACCCAGATGGAGCAGGGTCAAAAGGATGCAGACCGCTTTTTGCTCGTACCAGGACAGAACCATAGACAGTGGCAGCTCGTTGACGCCACACTTGAAGGCACCTGCTAACGCTACTGCCACCTGGATAGCACTATAAGCATCGTTGCACTGGCCCATATCCATCAAGCGGGGCAGACCGCCAATCGTACCTAAGTCCAAATCATTAAAACGATATTTGCCGCAGGCCAGAGTTAAAACCACACTGTCTTTAGGCGTTTGCTTCACAAATTCCGTGTAATAGTTACGACCAGGTTTAGCGCCATCACAACCTGCCACCAGGAAGAAATGCTTAATAGCTCCAGCCTTTACTGCCTCGATTACCTTGTCTGCCACACCCAAAACCGTACCGTGGCCAAAACCTGTCATCACAGTCTTGCCGCCGTTAATGCCGGTACGTTCTTGAGCTGCAGCATACCCGCCCAGCTCCAGAGCCTTGGCAATTACAGGAGCAAAATCTTTTCTTTCATCAATGTGTGTTACACCGGGGAATGATACTACTTCTGTGGTGTAAACCCGGTCCAGATAGCTGGCGCGTGGCGGCATCAGGCAGTTCGTAGTAAAGAGTATAGGCGCCGGCAGTTTATCAAACTCCTTCTGCTGATTCTGCCAGGCCGTGCCAAAATTACCTTTCAGGTGTTTATAGGCTTTCAGCTTCGGATACGCATGAGCCGGCAGCATCTCACCATGAGTATAGATGTTGATGCCTTTGCCCTCGGTTTGCTTAAGTAGCAGTTCCAGATCCTTTAAATCATGACCGGTAACCACGATGAAAGGTCCCTTCTCAATGGTCAAAGGTACCGTGGTGGGAACAGGATTACCGTAACTTTCAGTGTTGGCCTTGTCCAAAAGGGCCATGCATTTGAAGTTTACCTCGCCCACTTTTAAAACCAGCGGTAACAATTCCTGCATGCTTAAATCAGCACCAACCGCCGCCAAACCCTCGGCAAAAAAGTTATCTACATCCTGATCTTTATAACCCAGTACTGCCGCATGGTACGCATACGCGGCCATACCGCGCAGGCCGAATAAAATCAAAGACTTTAGGGAGCGAATATCAACATCCGCGGCCTGCCACAATTGCTTCATATCATAAGCCGTCAGCTTTTCTCCGGCTACAGCTTGTGTTTTGGCAATCTGCTGCTCCAGGGTAGCATCATTAAAGTTAACATTAGTAATGGTGGTGAACAAACCCTCAATTAGAACTGCCGCCACCGCCGCCGGTACCTGCCTGCCGTTAAACTTTCCGGACAGGGCGATCAAGGTACCCGTCAACTGGTCCTGCAGACCTGCCGTTGCAAACTTCTTGCCGCACACGCCGGCCATACCGGTGCAACCAGTTCCACACATGGTCTGCTCGCATTGATAACAAAACATTTTCTGTTCCATCTAATAACCTCCTCTATCATTTACCTGATAAATTACAAATCCTCACACCCTCATTGTAAGACCGGCAGCTAGAAAAAGCTGTTGTAAAAACAACGGGCGTAAAAAAATAGTGCCGGTAAATTTCCGGCACCATTCTCGCTTATAATTAGCAAAGCATTTTTAAGAACTAAGCAAGTTCTTCCAATAATTTTTTTCTCTGACAAAATCTTATTCAGCCCACAAGGAACTCATGGCAAAAACATCCACATCTACCAGTCCCTTATCCGTCAATTTCAGATGCGGAATTACCGGCAGTGCAAGGAAGGACAACTGCATGAAGGCATTCATACTCTCCGGCACACCCAGTTCCCGGCTCCAATACTGCAGTTCTTTCAACTGAGAAAGCACTTCATCCGACGGGCAGGCGCTCATTAAGCCTGCCACCGGCAGAGGCAACAGCGCCCGTACCTTGCCGCCTTCCGCCACCACCAGACCGCCACCGGCATCCACCAGAGCATTTGCCGCTACCAGCATATCCTCATCGTTAGTCCCCACAATAATCAGATTATGACTATCGTGAGCAACCGTAGAAGCCAGCGCTCCCCGGTGGAGCTTAAAGCCTTGCACGAAACCCAGGCCAATATTACCTGTCGCGTGATGGCGCTCACATACGGCCAGTTTCAAAATATCCCGCCCGGTATCACTAACAGCAACTCCATCTTCTACTTTAGGCTCTACGGTCCGCTTTTCAGTTACCAGTTTGTCTTCGTTAACTACCATGACATAAACTTTTTTACCGGTAGCCGTGATCTTAAAGGACGCAGCCGTTAACGGCTGCAGATGCATAGAGTCCGTAGGGATATCGGAAACCGGCGCACTCTCCCAGAGGAGCTGCCGATCCTTGACCAGAATTTGTCCATCCTTGCAGACTAACTCCGGTTCAAAGGTGGTCAGATCCTTAAAAATATTAATATCGGCCTTATAGCCTGGTGCCAGGGCGCCTAAGTCATACTGACGAAAATGTTCCGCCGCATTTAGGGTCGCCATGGTCAAAAGCTGCTCCACCGGATAACCATGAATAACACCAGCTTCAATCAGATAATTAATACTACCCTCGCTAATTAAATCATCCAGATGCCGGTCATCTGTGGCCAGACAGCAGCGCCGGCAGTTTTTATCATGTACTAGCGGCAGCAGGTCCAGCAGGTTATGCGCTGAAGAACCTTCCCGCAGAAAAACATACATCCCCCGAGCCAATTTCTCTTTAGCTTCCTCCAGGGTTACCGCCTCGTGTTCCGAGCTGATACCTGCAGTGAGGTAAGCATTAAGCTGCTTGCCGGCAAGTCCCGGAGCATGACCATCCACCAAGGGTTTACCAGGCAAAGATAACTTTTCCAGGACCTCCGGAATGCCGTTAACTACTCCGGGATAGTTCATCATTTCACCCAGGCCTACCAAACGCGGATTGTCCAGTAAGGTTTGCAAATCTGCTGCCTTCAGGGTTGCACCGCTGGTTTCCATCCCGGTAGCCGGTACACAACTAGGCGCTAAGAAATAGACGTCCAGAGGTAAATCCTCCGTTTCATGCAACATGAACCGGAGTCCATCCAGCCCCAGCACATTAGCAATCTCATGCGGGTCAGCAAAAATACCGGTGACACCGTTTAAAAGCAGGACCTTGGCTAGTTCCCGGGGTGCCAGCATCGTGCTTTCAATATGCATATGCGCATCCAGGAAACCCGGCGTGAGATAACAGCCGCTCACATCGTATTCCTGAATGCCGCGATAATCTTTGCCCACACCTACAATAGTTGTACCACTGATAGCCAGGTCCGCCTGTTCCCAGGAACCAGTGAAAACATTAAAAACCTGTCCGCCCTTAAACACCAGATCAGCTATATGTCTGCCGGCACCTACAGCAATTTTCTCTGCCAGGTCCACATCCGGTAAAACTTTGGTCGTCATGATAAGCTCCTTGTCCTTTACTGTCTCAGTTTCTCGAAATCCTGATTTAATTTATTATTGGCCGCAGCCAGTTGCGCCCGTTTATCCTGTACCCATTTCCGGTTCAGCGTAACTTTTTCCCTTCCGGTTGCCAGCATCTTGGTCATCTCCGCCGGCTGGGGACCGCCCTTGACCGCCCGGTTCTTCACAATGCTTACAGGGTCCAAGGTGGACTTAAACTCAGCTTCGCTCATAGGCAGCACCGCCGGGATTGCCTTATCTCCAGAAGCCGCCACGGTCTCTCTGTAAATCCGCTGGACCTCGGTATACGGAAAAGTCAGGGGCGTCAAGCCATGCAACCTGGCGTAGCCTACAATTTCCGAATTTACGTGGTGACCGATGCGGAAAGGCACCTTATATTTGCGCATGAGAACATCAGCCACTTCCTGGCTGGCGCTCCAATCCAGGTTCAGTTCTTCTAAGGCCCGCTGCGGATTAATCTGCAGGGCCCGTAAACATTTATCAAAATTCTGGAGGACTTTATCCGTATCCCGGAGCATCTTATTCATTTCACTGCTACGGGCATCCGCCATTCCGGGAGGCACGTTGTGGGCCCTGAAAATAGAGCCGACGGCACTGCCAAGAACTGTGCTGGCCTCGGTACGGGTCCGGTTTAAAATTCCCGGATTACGTTTCTGCGGCATAGCACTACTTACGTACGTATTTTCGCCGCCTTCCTTGAGCAGGATCCAGGGACGGGGCTGCGCATATTGCTGCATCACGTCTTCCACAAAACCGCCCACATGTAAGGCCAGGCTGGTAACCACAGCGCTGCTTTCGGCCGCATTATCATAAGTGTAAACCTGACCGGCATCATAAGTATTATAAGCCAGACCATCAAAGCCCAGATAAGCAGCCATCCGGTCCCGGTTCAGCGGCCAGCTGGTACCGTTTAAAACCGTGGCTCCCATCGGCGAAAGATTAAGCCGCGCATAATATTGCTGTACCCTCTCCATATCACGGCTAAAACCAGCGGCATAAGCCAGCAGATAATGACCATAGCTGTTAGGTTGTGCCACCACGCCGTTCGTATAATTAGGCACAATCGTATCTTTATGTTTTTCGGCCAGGTTAACTAAAGTTCCCTGCACCGCATTCAAAGAATCTGCCAGATTCAGCAAGTCTTCCCGCAAGAGGATGCGCCCCGTAGTAGCCAGCATATCCTGGCTGCTGCGGCCGGCATGAATCATCGTAATTTCCGGACCGCCGGCTTGAATAAGCAGCGGTTCAAAAGTAATCACGTTTTGGGGCCGGTAAGCACCGGGACGTTCACCCTCTACCAGGACCTGGTGAATGGCCGCAGCAAAACGACGACCCTGGTCCGCAGTTAAAAGTCCCTGGTCTGTGTTAATTACATCTGTAGCTTTATTAATCTGACCCAGCCAGTAAAAATTATCATGCAGGGGTGAACTAGCGACTGCTGCCGGCGCCATTGTCCCCACACAGCCTAATAAAGCCAGGCTTAACAGCAGTACTGTAGATTTGCGCATACTGGTGTCCTCCTTAAGATCTTGTTTCAATATAGTTTATTATACCATAAATGGTCTAAAAAGTTTTTTGCATAGTAGCAGTCGCAAACTACGCCTAAAAAAAGAACGAGCCGCCCCTCAAAGGTGACTCGTTCTCGCTTCAATTAACTTTATTTTTTAGCAGGTATGACACTTTTCAAACAGGCCCGCTTTCTTCAGAACGCTGACCATAGTAGCACCAATGTCGGCTACAGTGTCGGCAACTTCAATACCGGCAGCATTTAAGGCCTTGATCTTATCAGCAGCCGTACCCTTGCCACCGCTGATAATAGCACCAGCATGACCCATACGTTTGCCGGGAGGTGCCTGACGGCCGGCGATAAAGGCAACCACCGGTTTCTTGGTGTTAGCCTTAATCCATTTAGCTGCGTCTTCCTCAGCCGTACCACCAATCTCGCCAATCATAACCATGGCGTAGGTATCCGGATCTTTATTAAAAGCCTCCAGGACTTCGATAAAGTCCAGGCCCTTAACAGGATCGCCACCCAAACCTACGCAGGTGGTCTGGCCTAAACCGGCCAGGGTTAACTGATAAGTTGCTTCATAAGTCAAGGTACCGCTGCGGCTGATAACGCCTACATGACCTTTCTTATGAATATAAGTAGGTAGCAGGCCTAAACGACATTCATCCACGGTCAGGATACCGGGGCAGTTAGGTCCGATCAACTTGGTCTTCTTGCCTTTCATAAAGGCACGTACCTTCACCATGTCCAATACCGGAATATGTTCCGTGATGCAGACTACCAGATCCAGGTTAGCTGCTACGGCCTCGCAGATAGAATCTGCCGCGAAACGAGCCGGTACATAAATAACAGAGGCATTGGCACCCGTAGCATTTACCGCATCCTGCACCGTATTAAAAACGGGAATCCTGCCTAAAACAATCTCGCCGCCATGACCGGGAGTTACACCGGCCACAATATTGGTACCGTAATCTAAGGCAATCTTGGTATGGAAAGAAGCTTGATGTCCCGTGATACCTTGTACGACAACTCTCGTATTTTTGTTAATATAGATAGACATGATTACGCCCCCTTCCCGGATTTACCGGCCGCTTTATGTTTAGCTGCCAGTTCCACCGCCAGCTTAGCGCCATCGGTCATATGGGGCGCCATGTATACCTGAGGCACCTTAGCTTCTGCCAGGATGGCCCGGCCCTGTTCTACGTTCGTACCGTCCAGACGGGCGATAACAGGAACTTTCAGACCTACAACCTTGGCTGCTTCCACGATACCACCGGCAATGACATCGCACTTGTTGATGCCGCCGAAAATATTTACGAAAATACTATGCACCTGATCATCAGACTGCATGATACGGAAAGCTTCTGCAATTTTTTCCACGGTGCTGTCGCCGCCGACATCCAGGAAGTTAGCAGGTTCGCCGCCATAAAATTTAATAATATCCACCGTAGCCATAGCCAGACCGGCGCCGTTAACCATGCAGGCCACATCGCCACCCAGATTAACATAACTCAGGGAAGCTTTCGCCGCGGCGCTCTCCTTGGGATCTTCTTCGCTTTCATCCCGCAGGGCCACGATATCCGGATGACGGAACAGGGCGCTGTCGTCAAAATTCAACTTAGCATCCAGGGCGACAACCGTATTTTCTTTCGTTACCACCATCGGGTTAATCTCAGCCAGAGAACAATCCTTTTCCACAAATACCGTATATAATTTTTCCATCAGGTCCATGGCTTTATTCAGGACTTCCTTTTTGAAACCCATCCTGTAAGCCAGCTTTTTAGCCTGGAAAGGCATCAAGCCCGTTGCCGGATCGATATATTCCGTGAAGATACGGTCAGGCATCTCAGCAGCAACTTTTTCAATTTCCATACCGCCTTCAGCGCTGCCCATCATAACCACCTGTGCTGTCTTACGGTCAATGACAAAGCTCAGATAATATTCTTTTTCAATATCGGAGCCTTCTTCGATGAGCAGACGGTTAACTACCTTGCCTTCCGGTCCGGTCTGATGTGTTACCAGACGTTTACCTAACAACTGGGAAGCAAAATACTTAACCTCATCAATGTTATGAGCCAGTTTCACTCCGCCAGCCTTACCACGGCCGCCGGCATAAATCTGCGCTTTGACTACGGCAACAGGAGTTCCTAAATCTTTAGCAATACGGGCAGCCTCTTCGGGGCTGAACGCCGGTTGTCCGTTGGGTACGTTAATCCCGTACCATTTAAGGATCTGCTTACTTTGATACTCATGAATGTTCATACAGTTCCTCCTCTCAAAAGCCTTGGATGAAAATTTTCACCCACAAAAGATACTGAGAAAATATGAAAACGCCTCTAAAAATATTTAAACTGATCTTCTTTGATCAATTCAAGATTGAAATTATGTTTCTCAAACAATAGAACCAGAGAATATACTGAAGAAAGTACCCACTTCATTAACTTTTATAGTATACAAAAAACTGTTTAATGTCAATACTTTAACTTGTTGTGGCTATCCTCTTTAAATACCGCACGTGGTTAAAAAATGTTCCAGCAAATAAAACTGACAGCTATACAAAACAAAAAACCGCAAACAGCTTATCCAAGCCATTTGCGGTCTGTATTAGAAGTGGTGGAGACGGTGAGACTTGAACTCATGACCTTCTGAATGCCATTCAGACGCTCTCCCAGCTGAGCTACGCCCCCAAAACTTGCGTTATGTGAGTATTATAAAGGAAGAATCAGGGGTTTGTCAATAAGAACTTAATTGTCTTTCCCGCTTACGCAGATCTATCTATGTAAATATAAGCATAAGCTAGCTTCTACTATCTTGTCGAAGCCGGCATGCCTAAAGCTTGCTTCATTGCCTGTTTATTAATATACATGCGTTTATCTGCCTGGTCCATCAGCTGTTTAATATTAGCTCCGGGAAACTCGCTACTCATGGCATGTCCTGCCGCAAAACTTATTTTTACACCTGCAGGTAAGTCCTTTTCTGCCTGAGCAGCATATCTGGCTAAACTTTGTAAAAATTCCCGGCACGCCACGGCATCCATGCCGGTACCCACAGCCACAAATTCATCGCCGCCGCAGCGACCTGTAAAAATATGCGCCGGTGCCGCCTGTTTTAACGCCCCGGCAAACCCGGCAATTAATTTATCTCCGGCTTCGTGACCAAACTTATCGTTCGTAGGTTTTAAGTTATTTAAGTCAAACATAAAACAAGTAAGTAAAATATTGTCCGCGATCGGGTCAGGATTGAGCAACCGTTCCTTACAGGCACGGTTATTACTAAGACCCGTAGCCTGATCAAGATACGCCAGCGCGCTCAAAGCCGAGTTCTCCATATGCAGGTCGCGCATCTTCTTCAACTTCGTGGCATAAATAAAGCCCAGCATAATAAAGATTATCAGGTCCAGAACTTCCAGGGTCTTAATTTTCAGGACGATGGTATCGATATAATCCTCGGCGGCATCCGCCGTAGCATCTGCGAACTTATAATAAGTTTCACTGGCGGCATACAACTGTGGCAACAAATTTTTATCCTGACGGTAGGCATAAATTATTTTTTTCAGTTCCTGCCACTGTACCTGCTGCGCTGCTAAAAGTTCATTATAAGTATCATCATCTATCTGATGAATGCCTAAATTACCTTTGCCGCTCCGTAGTTCTGTCATGATGGCATCCAACTGCCCCATTAACTGGTCGTCCCTGTAACCGGCGATTTCGTTCTTCACCAGCCTTTGCGAACCACCCCTAAGCCGACCGGCATAGTTAATCAAGCTGCCGTTACCCTGGATTAAGTTAACATTCAAAATCAGGAATAAAGTTAAGATAGCCAGGACGCAAACTAAAACCATCCTGATCACATCCTGCTTATTATCTTTTCCCTGGTTCAGAATCTCTTGCCGGTCATCATTATTCATGCCTGCACCACCCCATAGTAGATATTTTACCCTAAATCAGGCTAAGGAACAACTGTTAAAGCCAGAAAATTTAATTCCTTGGATTATTTAATTTTAATTGTTATTATTATAAAATTTTTAATTGCTGGTTGCACACCTGCGCCAAAAGTTTTAAAATAAATTTAATAAAGCTTAAGGAACTTATTCATACTTCTGCTTTCCAGTCATAGAAAATCTATTTTGAGGAGCGATACCATGAAAGAATTATTTCTACCTTTCTTTGCTAAATTAACGGAAGCCCAGCGCACTAACATTAAAAATATCGCCTTATTATTTACCGTCATCTGCTGCGTTATCCTTGGCTATTTTTCCTACATGCTTGATACCGATATCAGCCATAGCGAAAGTTCCTGGAAAAGAAAGATGAACACCGAGCCCCAGGTTGCTGCCGATCTGCAGGTAGTCAGTAAAGATGCTACCAAGGTTTTATGCGGTACTTATGTGGAGGGCATTCATGATATCGATATGGCTCACGGTGGTTACTGGGTCAACTTTATGACCTGGTTCCGCTGGGATGGCGATGAAATTCAGGATATGGCCGACCATTTTCGTATTTACCGCGGCGTTATCAAGCAAAAAAGCGTCGTTAAAAGTTATAAATCCGGCAATACCCATTACCAGTTAGTCCGCCTGGAAGCCATTGTGGATAAAAGTTTTGCTACCAAACGTTTCCCTCTGGACGGTCAGCAGTTTGTCTTTTATCTGGAGCCTTTTTACACGGCCAAGCGCGTGGTCCTGGTTGCCGATACTAAGGAAAGCAATGTGAACCGCAATCTGGATATTGACGGTTACCGTTTTGAAAATAGTATGGTCAGTACCTTTGCTTATGAATATCGGAATACCCGGGGAGACGTGGAACTGGAAAAGTCCACGGATAAAAATATCGTGACCGAACTGGCCACGGGGGTCCGGGTAAAACGCGATGGATTTGGTCTATACGCTAAATGTTTTATCGCACTTTATGGTTGCATCATTTGGGCTCTGCTCACGCTCTTCATTAATATTTACCATCACGTCGACCCCCTGGAAATGATTCCGGAAGCACTGTTCGGCTGCGTAGCCAATATCATGGTCGGTGCCAGCCTGCTGCCCGAAGCTCTGGATATGGGCCTTTTGGAATATGTAAATATCTGGGGCATCCTCACCATCCTGACCGCCACCGTGGTCATCATTAATGTCAATGCTATCCGTCATCGTGAGGCTTTGCCGGATGGTACCTGTTATTATGCCGCTTCTTTTGGTCGCGTGATGTTCTACCTCATCACCTTATTTGCGATCGTTGGTAACCTGCTGTTGCCTTTAATAGCCTATAATCGTCAGTTCTAAAATTAATTTTCTTCCTAAAGACAAAACACCCGGTGACTAAACGGACAAAGGTCCTGCTAACAGTCAGTTAGCAGGACCTTTTATTTTAATTCTCTTAATACTTGCTGTTATTTTCTTTAGACCGGCGTCCACCCAACTCACTGAGCAATTCGCCCGGCGTAATATTATGATAAGCCAATAGTACCAGGCAGTGATACCATAAATCGCTCATCTCGTACAAGACTTCCTCTTTGCTGTTGTTCTTGCTGGCGATAATGGTCTCAGCACTTTCCTCGCCCACCTTTTTCAAGATCTTATCCTGACCGCTGGTGAACAAGTACTTGGTATAACTCTTAGGACCGCCGTTTTCCCGTTTATAAAGAATGACCTTGTAAAGTTCGGCCAGCACCCCGGGAATGCTATCCTGTTTTACTTCCGGAACCGGTAAATTTTTGCCTTCGCCGGCATTCCACAAAGGATTAAAGAAACAACTGTAGGCACCCGTATGGCAGGCCACGCCCTTTTGTTTCACCTTGACCAGGAGTGCATCGCCATCACAATCATAGGTGATAGATTGTACTTCCTGAGTGTTGCCGCTGGTCTCGCCTTTATGCCATAATTCCTGACGGCTGCGGCTCCAGAACCAGGTTTGTCCTGTTTCGGCCGTCCGGGCCAGGGACTCACCGTTCATATAAGCTAACATCAAAACAGCACCGGTCTTAGCGTCCTGCACAATCGCCGGAATTAAACCTTTCTCGTCAAATTTAACGTTTGCAAAATTAATCTTCATGACATCCTCACCTCAACACCTTTAGCTTGTAAATACTCTTTCACCTGTTTAATCGTAAACTTGCGGTAGTGAAAAACACTGGCCGCTAAAACCGCATCCGCCTTACCCTCAGTCAGCACCTGATAAAAATGTTCCAACGTGCCGGCACCGCCGCTGGCGATAACCGGTACCGGAACCATTTCACTTACGGCCCGGGTCAGTTCCAAATCATAACCATTCTGGGTGCCATCGGCATCCATACTGGTCAAAAGAATCTCACCCGCACCCAGATCCACAGCCTGCTTAATCCAGGTCAGGGCGTCCAGTCCCGTAGGGGTACGACCGCCGTTCACATACACTTCCCACTGGTGGGTACCGCACCGTTTGGCATCTACCGCCAGGACGATGCACTGACTGCCAAAAAGCTGGGCGCCTTCCCTGAGCAGCTGCGGATTTTTTACAGCTGCCGTATTAAGCGAGGTCTTATCGGCGCCTGCCTTCAGGCAGTTCCTAATATCCTGCACCGTACTGATACCACCGCCTACCGTCAGTGGCATAAACGCCCGCCCGGCCGTACGATTAATCACGTCCAGCATACTTTTACGCTGTTCCACGCTGGCGGTGATATCCAGGAAGACCAGTTCATCCGCCATCTCTTCGTCGTAGCGGGCAGCCAGTTCCACCGGATCGCCGGCGTCACGCAGGCCCACAAAATTAGTGCCTTTCACCACACGTCCGGCTTTCACATCCAGACAGGGAATAATCCTCTTAGTGTGCATGAGCAGCTCCCTTCACCAAAGCCAGCGCTGCCTTCAAATCGATGGCACCGGTGTAGATAGCCTTGCCGATGATGCAGCCTTCAATCCCGTCTGCCTCGCACGCCATAAGTTTTTTCACATCCGCCAGATCATGGACGCCGCCGCTGGCTACCACTTTCACGCCGCTCTCCCGGGCCAGTTTAGCTGTTGCTTCCACGTTCACGCCGCTAAGCATGCCATCTCTGCCGATATCGGTAAAAATAATATGCCGCACACCAAACGCAGCCATCTGTTTAGCCAGTTCAATGTAATTTAAGCCGCTGCCGTCACCCCAACCATGCAGGGCAACCTCCCCGTTCCTGGCATCAATTCCGATTACCATCTGGTGGGGAAAATATTTACAGGTTTCCCGGACCAGTTCCTGGTCATCCACTGCCGCGCTGCCCAGGATAACCCGGGATACACCCAGATCCAAAAGCTGGGACACAGTTTCCATGCTGCGGATGCCGCCGCCTACCTCGATAGGAATTTTACTGGCTGCCAGGATCCTTTTAATCGTGGCCAGGTTACGTTCACCACCGGACCTGGCGCCATCCAGATCCACCACATGGATAAATTCGGCGCCGGCTTCAGAAAATCTAACCGCCATCTCGGCCGGGTCATCCGCAAAAACTGTTTCCTGATCAAACCGTCCTTCCGTCAGGCGCACACATTTACCGCCCCGAATATCAATTGCCGGAAATATAATCATCTTGCGCCCTCCTTACCATGCTACAAATTTCTGTAATAAACTTAAGCCTACCCGGCTGCTTTTTTCCGGATGGAACTGAAATCCTTGTACGCTGCCTCTGCCCACGCTGGCCGTAATTTCCTGTCCATAGTCGCACACTGCGGTAATTAAACTTTTATCTTCCGGTTCACAATGATAGCTATGCACAAAATAAACATATTGCCCGGCGGCTTCCGTCAAAAGCGGCGATGGAGTTTTAAGTTCCAACCGGTTCCAACCCATATGCGGTATTTTTTCCCTGGTGGTCAGCTTGCGGACCTGTCCGGGGAAATAACCCAGACCCTGTACGCCTGGCGCCTCCTCGCTGCCTTCAAACAAAACCTGCATGCCCAGGCAGATGCCCAGGAAGGGCTTGCCACTGTGCAGATACTCTTGCAAGAGCGGCACCAGACCGGCTTCTGTCAAATTTGCCATACAGTCACCAAAAGCTCCCACGCCGGGCAGAATTAATTTTTCCGCCTTGGCAATCAGCGCCGGATCACCCGTCACCACAGGAACTCCCCCTACCGCCAGGATTGCTTTATTCACACTATGCAGATTGCCCATGCCATAGTCGACAATTATTACCTGTTTGGTCATCTTCATTCCACACCGGGAACACCGGTGCGTCCCCGTATCTCCCCTTCTTACAAAGTTCCCTTACTGCTCATGACACCGTGCACCCGGCTGTCCATAGCCACCGCCTGCGCCAAAGCCCTGGCAAAAGCTTTAAACATACCTTCAATCAGGTGGTGCACATTACTGCCATACAAGACATTTATATGCAGGGTCAGACCGCTTTCCATGGCCACAGCCCTAAAAAATTCCTCTGCCATCTCCGTGTCAAAGTTGCCCAACTTAAGCTTAGGAATCTCGGCATGAAAAACCAGGAACGGCCGGCCTGAAAAATCCAGGGCCACCTGCACCAGGGTTTCATCCATAGGAATCAGTGCTTCCCCATAACGATGGATACCCGTCTTATCTCCCAGCGCTTGTTTCAGCGCCTGCCCCAAGGCCAGGCCGCAATCCTCCACCGTATGGTGACTGTCTACCTCCAAATCACCCTGCGCCTGCATTTCTAAATCCACAAAGCCATGCCGGGCCAGCAAGACCAGCATGTGGTCCAGAAAGCCCACACCGGTAGCAATCTTATGCTTACCACTGCCATCCAGGTTCAATTTAAGCTGTACGCTGGTCTCCGCCGTAGTCCGCTTAATCTCGGCCACACGGGCAGCAACTGCCGGTTTACGTTTGCGTCCCGGTTTGTGATTAGTCCCTGCAGATTTCGTTAGTGTTTTTGTCCGTACCATCTTATCTGCCTCCCCGGCATAAAGTCTTAATCGCGCCTAAAACTTTGACATTCTCTTCCGGCCTGCCCATCGTGATCCGCATGCAGCCCTGAAGTGCCGGATGTTCCGTGAAGTCTCTGATTAAAATACGTTCCTGCAGTAAATTTTTGAAAATATATTTGCCAGCTTTGGTAGCCTGACTGTAATTATTGTCCCGGCCAAACTCTTCATCGTACTTAACGGCCAGTCGCTCCCGCAGTTCTCCTGCCGGTGTACAGCACAAGAAATTGGTAGCACTGGGATAAACCTGCATGCCCACGCTGGCTAACTCACCGGCAAAAATATCCCGCTGGCTGATAATCTCATCCTGAATATCCTTATACGCATCCCGGTGCTGATAACAGCTGGCCGCTACCATCAAAGAATAGCCATTCACATGGTAAGGCAGCAGCGTCTTGCCTAAAATACGCATCATGAGCGCACTGCCCACAGCATAACCGCACCGCATACCCGCTAAACCATAAGCCTTGGAAAAAGTACGGAAGACCATAAAATTACTATATTTTCCGGTCAGGGCCAAGGTACTGCCCGCCACCAGCTTCAGCTTGGCCAGGGGCCGCAAATCTCTGGCATCCACGCCGCTGCCCCGGGCAAATTCCATGTACGCCTCGTCCATGATGACCGGGCAATCCACATTAGCAATAATTTCTTCCATGGCCGCTAACGGATTGTAATTACCCGTAGGATTATTAGGATTACAAATAATCAAGAGAGCCGGCTGTTGCTTCTTACAAAAATCTATCACTACCGCCGGGTCCACAAAACCTTCCACGTCCAGGGGAAAAGGAGCAGCTTCGCTGTCCGCCAGGTTGGCATAAACCCCGTACATGGAAAAACTGGGATACGGATACGCGATACGTCTGCCCGCGCCGCCAAAAGCATAACAAGCCATCTGTAAAAGTTCACTGCTGCCATTGCCGATACGTACATTGGCTTCATCCATCCCTAAGTCGTCGGCAATCAGCCGGGCCAGACTTTCTGCTTTCATGGGCGGATAGCGGTTAAAACTAAAATTCCGTGTCCGGTCCAGTACTTCTTCTAAAACCGGCGCCGGCATCGGATAGTTATTCTCATTGGCGTTGACGACGATATCGGCATCAACGGTCTCTACCTCATATTCTTCCAGACGTTCCAACCCTTTACGGGCATTAATGAATGCCATCTTACCCCTCACTCCTTGCTTGATTCCTCCACACTGTTAGTACACACCGCTACATACCAATCCTTTATTTGCCAATACGTTTCCTGATTGCATTGGCATGAGCGCCCAGGCCTTCCGCCTCCGCCATCATGATAATATCTTCCGCAGCTTCGCTTAAAGCCGCCTGGGTATAAGCGATGATGCTGGTCTTTTTCATAAAAGTTTCCACGTTCAGGACGCTATAAAACTTGGCAGTGCCGCCCGTAGGTAAAATATGGTTAGGACCGGCATAATAATCACCCAAAGGTTCCGGAGAATAAGCTCCCAAGAATAAAGCGCCGGCGTTACGCAGCTTAGGCAGCATCTCAAACGGTGACCTGGTCATAATTTCCAGATGCTCGGGCGCGCTGATGTTGGCCATAGCCACTACCTGTTCCAGATCTTTAGCCAGGATAATTTTACCCTGCCCTTCCAGCGAGGTACGGGCAATTTCTTCCCGGGATAACTGTTTCAACTGTACTTCCAGTTCGGCTGCGGTAGCCGTAGCCACCTCCGGACTATCCGTCAACAGGATGGCGCAAGCCAAAGGATCATGCTCCGCCTGGCTTAACAAATCGGCCGCCAGATATTCCGGCTTAGCCGTTTCATCCGCTACAATTAAAATTTCACTGGGACCGGCCAGCATATCAATATCCACATGGCCGTACACGGCTTTTTTAGCCAAGGTCACGAAAATATTGCCGGGACCGGTAATCTTATTGACCTTGGGCACGGTCTCCGTACCAAAGGCCATGGCAGCAATGGCCTGGGCACCGCCCATCTTATAAATCTCGGTAATGCCTAATTTCTCCGCCGTGATCAGCACGTACGGATTCAGCTTACCATCCCGTCCTGGAGGCGCTGCCATCACGATATGGGGAACGCCGGCCACGATAGCCGGGCAGGCATTCATAATTACGGAAGAAGGATACGCAGCGGTACCACCGGGAACATACAAACCTACGGAATCCACCGGCGTCAACTTCTGGCCCAGCATACTGCCATGAGCCCGTTCGGTCAGCCAGCTTTTGGGCATTTGTTCCACGTGAAACTTTTTCACATTCTTAATCGCCCGGCAGATAGCGTCAATGACCTTAGGATCAACCAGGGTCCTGGCCTCGTCAAATTCTTTTTCCGTAACCCGTAGCTGGTCAGCTGTCAAATTGGCTTTATCCAGCAGGTTCGTGTAATACAGCAGCTTGGCATCACCGCCGTGCCGCACCTCATTCACAATCTTCTCTACCACCTGGGCTGCGGTCAGAGGTGCGCCAAACATGGCGTTCACACCTTCCTGTACCCTGGGGCTGAGCGTTGCTTCATCAAAAGCTTTTTTCTTTAACAAAGCGGCCATCTGGGCCGGAGTCATCTTTCTGGCATCGGTAACTTGCATTATTTCTCCTCTTCTTCCTTTAAAACTCGTTCCAAATCTGTCACCAGTTTATGTAACCGGTCATATTTTAATTTAAAGCTGACCCTGTTCGCAATCAAGCGGGCAGTGGCTGTAAAAACGCTGTCCACTTCCACTAACTTATTTTCTTTTAAGGTCCGTCCTGTTTCTACTATATCCACAATTAATTCGCTGAGGCCGATCAACGGTCCCAATTCGATGGAACCATTCAGTTTAATAATTTCGGTCTGAATACCCAGCTTATCAAAATAAGCTTTGGCACAATGCGGATATTTTGTAGCCACTCTCAGATGCGCGTAATCTTCCAGTTGGGGCCGCCGGGCATTTTCCGGTACGGCCAGCATCAGCCGGCATTTACCAAAACCTAGATCTAAAAGTTCGTAAACATCTTTACGGGCTTCCAGCAGCACATCCTTACCGATGATGCCGATATCCGCAGCTCCATACTCCACATAAGTAGGCAGATCCACTGTCTTGGTAATGATAAAACGCAGCTTCTTGGCTTCGTTGGTAATAACCAGTTTGCGGCTGCTCTCTGTGACATTATCAGCGCTGTAACCGACCTTCGCCAGCAAATCTACGCTCCGCTGGAATAGCTTTCCCTTAGGGAGAGCGATCGTAATATAATCTTCCATATAATCAGGAAACTCCTTCATGCTTATTCCGCCTTGCCAATCAGGGTATAGGCACAGCAGCGGGCCACCTTCATCTGTGCTTCCGGCGTCTCATCCTTAGAGCAGGGCCGCGGTGCCAGTTTAACGCTTTGTCCCTGAGCCCGTAAATCCATGCAGGCCTTGATAGCCTCCGGCAACGCTCCCGGCTTATAAGCTACTAATAAATCTGTAAGCCGGTTAATTTCCAGCTTACCCGCTCTGGCTAACGCCAGGGCAACCCGGTCTACCCCTAAGGCAAAACCAATGGCCGGACAAGGCGAGCCAAAAGCCGCCATCATCTTATCATAACGGCCGCCGCCGATGATGGGATAGCCCAGCTCCGGCGTATAACCTTCAAAGATCATCCCCGTGTAATAATCAAAATCCCGGAGTAATCCCAGATCAAAAGTCACGTATGCCGCCACACCATAGGCCTCCGTCAGTTTGTACATCTCCTGTAAGCTTGCCAACGCCTGTAAACATTGAGGCTCAGTTAATTTTTCTGCCAGGTCTGCTAACAATTTGGCATCGCCCTGCAAGAAAAGCAGTTCTTCCATGACTTGAGCCAAAGGACCTGTCAGATGCTGCTGCCGTACCAGATTTTTCAAGCCCACGGCATTATGCGTAATCAGACAATGCTTAAACTTCTGTAGCTGCTCCGTATTAAAAGCAGCTGCCTTCGCCAGTCCGTCAATAAAGGCTACCTGACCTACGCTCAGCGTAAAATGCGTCAAGCCTGCTTCCTGCAGTGCTGTGACCGCCAGGGCGATAACTTCTGCATCTGCCGCCGGGCCAGCCTCACCCATCATCTCAATCCCGGCCTGGGTAAACTCACACTGCCGTCCGGATTGTGCTTCTTCATAACGGAAAAGCTGAGCCCGATAACTGAGGCGCTTTACACCTGGTTCTCCCTGCAGGCGGGTGGCAACCAGGCGGGCAATGGGCGCCGTCATATCCGTACGCAGCATCAGGGTATTATTTTGTCTGTCAAAAAATTTGAAGTTACTATCACTTACGCGGCCCCCGCCGCCAAAAGTAGCCAGATATTCAAAGGTCGGCGTAGCGACTTCTTCAAATCCCCACGCGGCAAAAGTAGCTGCGATACTGTCTTCCATCTTTCTCCTGGCAGCCGCTTCTCCCGGTAAAATATCTGCCGTGCCGTAGGGTACCTGTAAAATTCTGTTACTCATTTTTTACGAGCAGGCGTGAGCGTCAGATCGCCTTTTTGGATAGCTTTTTTTCTGGCGGCACGTTCTTTTTGAAATCTTACCTTGCGTGCTACTTTAGCACTACGCGGTTCCACGGAAGAACCAAACATCTTGTCCAGGACAACGATATAACCATCCTTGCCGTAAACAAGGCAACGTTTTACCCGGGAAATGGTAGCCGTACTGGCACCGGTTTTTTTAACAATCTCTTCATACTTATCACCACTATGGAGCATCCTGGCCACTTCAAATCTTTGAGCCAGCGATTGATACTCGCTAATCGTGCAGATATCCTCAAGAAAATTTTGCATCTCGGATTTCTTTTTCAAAGTTAAGAGTGCCTCACATAATTGCCCGGTCAACTTGCTTTCAATTTTCTCTGCCATAAATAATTCCTCCTCAATTCTTCGTGCAGGGCACGTTACTGTTACTAAGTTACCATAAAAATGTTTTCTAGGCAACAGATAATGTCTAATCTCTTTTCATAATTTATCACTTTATTTTGTGAAAGTCAATCCCCATTTTTTAAATATTTTTTTACAGTTTTAAAAAAAGTTGGCCTATTTTATAAAAAAGTGTAAATTTTTTCTTGACAATACCTTAGTTTAGCTGTAATATATGTCTTAACTTAATAAACATTCATCAAGAGTAGCTGAGGGAATGGCCCTGTGACGCTACGGCAACCATCGAGTTCGTCCTGACCTGACAAACTTTGAACGGTGCCAAATCCAGCGGGATTAATCCGGCAGATGAAAGCAATGTCAACATAGTGCTCTCCATCTAACGGGAGAGCATTTTTTATACGCCGCGCAGCCGCATGAATGTAGAAAGGACTTCAGCATGATCAAACTCGTCAACGTGGAAAAAACGTACTACAGCAAGGCTGGCGATATCGCCGCCTTAAAAAAGACCAACCTGGATATTAAAGATGGTGAGATTTTCGGCATCATCGGTTTGTCCGGAGCTGGCAAGTCTACCCTTATCAGGTGTATCAACATGCTGGAGGTGCCTACCGGCGGTCAGGTGTTCGTAGATGGCAAAGAATTAACGGCTATGAACAAACAAGCGCTGCGTCAGGCACGTCAAAGTATCGGTATGATCTTCCAGCATTTTAATCTGCTGGCGTCCCGTACCGTCCGTGATAATATAGCCTTCCCCCTGGAAATTCAGGGTAAATCCAAAGCAGAAATTACTAAGAAAGTAGATGAACTTCTGGACCTGGTTCAACTGCATGACCGGGCAGATTATTATCCCAGTCAGCTTTCCGGCGGCCAGAAACAGCGTGTAGGTATCGCCCGGGCCCTGGCCAGCGATCCTAAGGTACTGCTTTCTGATGAAGCCACCAGCGCCCTGGATCCGCAAACCACAAAATCCATCCTGGCACTGCTGCGGGATATCAACCAACGGCTGCATTTAACCATCGTCATGATCACCCATCAGATGGAAGTGGTCAAACAGATTTGTGACCGGGTAGCCGTCATCGAGAACGGTAATATAATAGAAGAAGGTACCATGTACCAGGTCTTCACCGAACCCAAAGAAACCACTACAAAAGAGTTCGTAGCCACCGTTAACGACATGACCGTTCCTGCCATCCTGAACACGGCAGATATGCAACAAACTTATTTTGACGGCAGCAAAGTCCTGGTGCACCTTACCTTCTTAGGCAATGCCGACGAACCGGTAGTAGCACGTCTGATTAAGAATTATGGTGTTGATGTTAATATTATTTCCGGTAAGATAGATTATTTGAAAGACATGCCTTACGGCACACTGCTGGTGGAAATCAGCGGCAGCAAAGAAAGTCTGGCTACCGCTCTGGATTATATCCACCAGGCCAAAGTCAAAGAGGAGGTGATCGGGTATGTCTCCTGAGATGTTGCCATTATTACTTAAATCCTTCTGGGAAACATGCTATATGGTCCTGGCATCCACCATCCTGGCCACGGTAATCGGGATTCCCCTGGGCGTCATCCTTACCGTGACACGTCGTGACCACATCCTGCCTAACGCGGCTGTGAACGGAATCCTGGGTGCCATTGTCAACGCCACCCGGTCCACGCCTTTTATCATCCTGATGGTCGCCATCATCCCTTTGACCCGTATCATCGTTGGTTCTTCCATCGGTACCACGGCTGCCATCGTGCCGCTGACCATCAGCGCCGCTCCTTTTATCGCCCGCATCATCGAATCTTCCTTGCTGGAAATCGACCACGGGGTAATTGAAGCAGCTCAGGCCATGGGCGCCAGCAGCATGCAAATTGTTACCAAGGTGCTGCTCCCTGAATCCCTGCACAGTATCGTCCTGGGCATTACCCTGGCTGTCATCAGCCTGATTGGTTACAGCGCCATGGCCGGTGCCTTAGGCGGCGGCGGTTTAGGCGACCTGGCTATACGTTACGGCTACCAACGCTTCCAGATGGATGTGATGATTGCCACTGTCATCGTGCTGATCATCATGGTACAGCTGGTACAATCCTTTGGTAACTATTGTTCCCGTAAATTAAACAAAAATAAACTATAAGGCGACAACAAAACGCCACATAACTTATGGACCCTAGCTGGTCCTGACAAATGAGGGAGAAAGAACATGCATAAACTAACTAAGACCATCGTCGGCCTGGCTTTATGTCTAGCGGCAGCCGTCAGCTTCGGCTGCGGCAGTAAAGAAGCCCCCAAGGGCGAGGTTAAACCTGAAGGCGTGATTAAGATTGGCGTCACCGCCGGCCCCCATGCCGAGATCATGGACAATGTAAAAAAACTGGCGGCCAAGCAAGGACTTAAGATTGAAGTCGTAGAGTTTAACGATTACGTTACACCGAACGTGGCTTTAAACCAGGGCGAGCTTTTTGCCAACAGCATGCAACATGCGCCTTATCTGGCGGCAACTTTAAAAAAGGAGCCTAAGTTCGACCTGAAAGAATGTTTTAAGACGGTCAACTTCCCCATGGCGGTGTATAGCAGCAAGCTTAAGAAAGGCGACAAGATTCCGGATGGTGCTACCATCGGTATTCCCAACGATCCATCTAACGGCGGACGTGCTTTACTGGTTTTAGCTAAAGCCAACCTGATCAAAGTCAAAGATATTAAGAATGTTACCACTACAGTTAAAGACATCACCGATAATCCCCATAAATTTAAGTTCCAGGAACTGGATGCCGCCACTATCACCCGCAGCATGCCGGATCTGACCCTGGCCGTGATTAACGCCAACTACGCGTTGCCGGCCGGTCTCAATCCTTCCAAGGATGCTCTGATCGTGGAAGGTGCCGACAATCCCTTCGTCAATATTTTTGTTACCCGCGGTGCTAATTTAAAAGATCCCCGTATTGCCCAGCTGCAAAAGATTTATCAATCCGCCGATAACGAAAAGTTTATCCTGGATCATTTTAAAGGTACAATCCTGCCGGCCTGGAAATAATAACCGGCCTGCCTGTTTCAGATTAGTTCCGTTTTAGCGCTGTCAGCGCTCCTGACTTAGTTGTTTTAATTTTAAATTATATTATATGAGAGGAAGTAAGAACATGAAAAAGATTATTGCCCTATTAGCCACCTTATGTCTAGCTACCCTGCTGATCGCCGGTTGCGGCGGCAGCGACAAGAAAGCTGCTCCTGCGGGCGCAGACAAAAAAGTAACGCTGAAAGTCGGCGCTACCCCTGTTCCCCATGCCGAGATCCTGAACCTGATTAAGCCGACCCTGGCTAAAGAAGGCGTGGACCTGCAGGTCATCGAATTTACCGATTATGTAAAACCCAACCTGTCCTTAAACGATAAGGAACTGGACGCTAACTTCTTCCAGCATATCCCTTACCTGGAAAAATTCTGTAAGGACCGTAACCTGCAGTTAGTCTCCCTGGTCAAGGTACATATTGAACCTATGGGCATTTATAGCAAGACCATTAAGGATATTAAACAAGTTCCTGATGGAGCCAAGATTTCTATCCCTAACGATCCCACCAACGGTGGTCGTGCGCTGGCTCTGCTGGAAAAAGCCGGTCTGCTGAAGATGAAAGAGGGCGTCGGCGTGAACGGTACCGTTGCCAACATCACCTCTAACCCCAAGAAACTGCAAATTATCGAGGTTGAAGCTGCCTTGCTGCCCCGTAGCTTAGGCGATGTTAACCTGAGCGTCATCAATTCCAACTTTGCCATGGAAGCTAAGCTGAACCCGGTTAAGGATTCCCTCTTCTCCGAAGGCAAAGAATCTCCGTATGCTAATATCGTAGCTGTTCGTAAAGGCGATGAGAACCGTCCCGAACTGCAAAAGTTAGCTAAAGCTTTAACCAGCCCCGAAGTCAAGAAATTTATCGAAGAGAAATACAAGGGCGCAGTTGTACCTGCATTCTAAAATTTTAATTTTAAAGACGGACCTGCAGGTCCGTCTTTTTTGTAGCTTCCCGCCCGTAAATATTGTATAATTAAAGCAGTAATTTTAATAAAAAAGATGAAACCGGAAATAACATCCGAAAAAATAATCACTCCTGGCCCAGAAAGGTCGGATTAAAATTAAGGCTTTCATAAACGCACGTTTAGTAACAAAAAATAAAATCGTGACGAACCAGGTCCTGCTCTTTGATAAAACAATCCAGGGACTGGTTCCGGTTGATGCTGTACCTTCCGGGGTAGAGATAATTGATGCAAATAATAGTTATGTCGCTCCCGGTTTCATTAATATCCACATCCACGGTTGTGGCGGTGCGGATACCATGGATGCCACCCCGGCAGCATTGACCACCATGAGTAAGATACAGGCGGCCACCGGTGTCACCGCTTTCCTGCCCACCACCATGACCTATGATTTTGCCAGCATTGACAAGGCGCTGAATAATATCCGCCAGGTTAGAAACGGTCAAACTGAACCCGGTGCCAAAATCTTAGGCGCTTATCTGGAAGGGCCGTTTATCAGCGCCGCCTACAAGGGCGCCCAGAAAGCTGACCATATCCAGCCGG
Organism: Acidaminococcaceae bacterium; assembly: GCA_022484685.1. GTDB lineage: Bacteria > Bacillota > Negativicutes > Acidaminococcales > Acidaminococcaceae > JAKVKY01. The sequence continues at coordinate 68,975 of JAKVKY010000003.1, forward strand.
CTGACTTTCACAAGATTGCTCCGTATGCCGATATCATAAAATATGTACTGGTAGCGCCGGAAGAAGTACCGGTACAGGCGCTGGAAGTTTTTGCCAAGGCGGCACAAAAATACCAGTTTAAACTAACGCTGGGGCACAGCAATGCCAGTTATGAACAAGCACTGACCTTTATCAATAAATATGGCTGCCAGCATATTACCCATCTTTTTAACGGCATGGCCCCTTTCCATCACCGGCACCCAGGTTGCGTCGGCGCTGCCCTGGACAGTTCTGCCACCTGTGAACTTATCTGCGACAATATTCATTCCCACCCGGCGGCACAGCGTCTGGCCTGCAAACTAAAAGGTCTGGACCACCTGATCCTGATTACGGATTCCATGCGGGCCTGCGGTCAGGGCGACGGCGTTTCCGAACTGGGCGGTCAAAAAGTTTGGGTACAGGGACAGCAAGCAACTTTGGCCGACGGAACTATCGCCGGCAGTGTCCTTACACTGGACCGGGCCCTGGCAAATTTTAGGGAAAATACCGGCCTGACAATCCCGGAAGTAGTGCGACTGGTTACTTTAAACCCATCCGTAGAATTAGGCGATACCGGCCGGGGCCGTTTAGAGCCTGGCTGCCGCGCCGACTTAACCCTCTTTGATGAAAACTTTAAGATTCAGGCCACCTATGTAGGCGGTACTGCTGTTTATCGAAAAAAATAAATTTTGCACGGCGCCGCCGTCAAAAGTAAGGAGTTTTTTCATGTTTAACTTTATTCTCAAAAAAAATCTGGAAGTCTTTGCCCCTTGTACCGGCAAAATTATTGATATCACCCAGGTCAAGGACCCGGTTTTTGCCGATAAGACCATGGGTGATGGTTTTGCCGTGGAACCAGACAGCGATACCATCGTGGCGCCTTTGGACGGCACCATTACTTTTTTACCCCGTACCACCCATGCCCTGGTGCTGGAAAATAACGGGGTCCAACTGCTCATCCATATCGGCCTGGACACCGTCGACTTGCATGGGGAAGGGTTTACCGCCCTGATCAAGGAAGGCGACATTGTCCGCCAGGGAACGCCGCTGATCAAATTCGACCGCCAGTTAATCCAGTCCCGCCAAAAACCTTTAACCACCATCGTCGCCCTGTGTAACCAGGCCGATGTCGTAGCAAAGCTGGAAAAAGATTTAAGTGGACGGGGACCTATTTTGAAAATTACCCGCATATAAAAGCTTAATCTGCATAATATAAAGAGCTGCCTTCTTGGAGTGTATGCTTCATACGCTTCATGTTAGCAGCTCTTATTTTTTAGGCTAAGCCAATCTTTTTCTCCACCAGTTGGAACAAAACTCGGCCCCGTTATTTATTTTTTGAGTTTCTGATCTCGCACAATGCCATACAACATATAATGCACCATCTCGTGCAGGTGCTTACAACAATCCTCTACCTCACGGCCTTCAGCACCGCGCCAGTGGAACACCACCATGGCTACGCTGAACATCAGGTTGCGGCTGGCATCCACAGGATGGATACCTTCCTTAAAAAAATTTTTACTCTGCGCTTCCAGAAAAATATACTCAAAAGAAGATGTTTCTGCTTTCAGCAGATGGTAGTAGCGTTCCATGGAGGCAGATTGCGCCTTGGTGGGCTGTGCACCCCACTGTGCCTTAATCTTGATGGCGCCCTTTTCATCAACCACTGCAGTAAACCCACGATTACCACCGGTCATCTCAAACATCATGACCTGCCACAAAACAGTGTTGGCCATTAAAAACCGCGTCCAGACTTCCAGATAAGTATGAATCTTACTTTCCACATCTGTCGTAGACTGGGCTACCTGCCAAAAATCTTGCATCAGTTTAGTATGTTTTTCTTCCACCAGCGTGTAAAAAAGGTTCTCCTTATTACCGAAATATTTATAGACCGTCCCTTTACCTGTATCCGCCACCTTAATAATCTCGTCCAGGGTAGCTTCTATATAGCCGCGGGTGGAAAAGACCTCCTCCGCAGCCTGTAAGATACGCGTCTTTTTACTATTCTCTACTGCCCCTTCCATCTTACCTCCCCTTCCTGCTTCCCCAAGCAGAATTAAAAAACTGACTGACCAGTCTTAAATTAAATTTATTATACTACAAAAAACTGCCCGGGCAAAATAATTTTTGCCGGGCAGTTTTAAAAACACTTTTTATTTTTTATCAGGCAGAACCTGGCTGAGACAGCCAAGAGCGTTCAAGGTCCTGGGAAAACCAATATAAGGCAGGCACTGCGTCAGGGCTTCCAGTAAAATTTCTTTCGTATTGCCTACATTAACATTGCCCTGGATATGGGCCTTCAGTTGCGGCTCGCACCCGCCCAGGGACGCGATGGCACACAGGGTTAACATTTCCCGGTCCTGCAGGTTCAAAGTCTTACGGGTATAAGTATCGCCAAAACAAAAGGCGCTCAGATAATCCTGGATATGCTGTAAGTTTTCCGGCGCGGCGGCCCGCATCCTGGGTATCTGCTCGCCAAAAATCTGTGTTTGTACCGCGATACCTTTGTCCAGACGTGTTGCCTCATCCACCGTACTTTGATTTTCCAGCGGTAGTTTAATGCCTCTCTGCTGAAAAATTTTATTGACGATTCCCAGCGCTTCCACTACGTTAGGAAAACCCACATAGGGCGCAATCTGGTAAAGGGCTTCCTTGATTTGCACAGGGGTTGTGCCGGCATTAAGAGCGCCTTCGACCTGGATAGGTAAAAAATTATACTTTTGTGTAGCCGTCAAGGTAACGATGGCCAGCAGCGCCTTTTGCTGATCCGTCAAAAGATGCCCGTGCTGCTGTACCTCGCCTAACAGGAAACGATGAAAAGTACGGTCAAAATCCGGGTCAGTCTCCACCAAAGGCGAGATGATGCCGGGATAAATTTTCCGGACCCGTGCGGCCGTTAATTGTACGCGATCAATTTTAGATGTAGTCATAGTATCCGTCCTTTACATAAATTATTTTCCCACAGTTACAGCTTAGACCCTGGAGCAAGGTCTAAGTCAAGTATTTTCTCCCGGCCAAAATTATATTGCTGCCTATTTTACCGGCAGCCTGCTGGAATGCGTACAGGTACGCAGGACCAGGATGCTCAGCTCGTAAAGCGCCAATAACGGCAGTGCCATCATGATCTGAGAAAGCACATCCGGGGGTGTTAAAATCGCGGCTAAGATAAAAATCAGCAGGATGACATACCGCCTGGCCGCAGCCAAAGCCTGTACGCTCACCAGGCCTGTTTTGCCCAGGATATAGCAAACCACCGGCAGTTCAAAAGCCAGACCAAAAGGCAGGATAAAACCTAATAAGAAACTGACATAGGCGCTGATAGAAAGCATGGGTGTGGCAAAACCCTGACCGCTGTAAACGAAAAAGGAAATTGCCGCTAAAAATACTACCGCATAACCAAAACTAATCCCGATTACGAAAAGCAACAGTACGACCAGTGCCAGTTTCCTGGCATAACGTCTTTCTTCCTCATAAAGCGCCGGCCGGATAAATTCCCAGACCTGCCAGACAAACAGCGGCAGGGTTAACAGCACGGCTGCCAGCAGCGCCACCTTCATCTGAGCGCTTAAAGCTTCCGCCAGATTCACATAAATAAATTCTATACCCAGCTGGCGCACCGGGGCCGTCACTAACTGCATCAGCGCTTCGCCCCGCCAGGTAAACAGAATCAGGAAAACCAACAGAGTGCCGCTGAGCCATACCAGCAAACGCCGCCGCAGTTCTTGTAGATGGATACTGAGCGGTACATCCTTTAACTCATTCTTTTTTAGCTGCATAGGCCACATCCTTGACAGCCGTCTCATCCTTATGCATCTCTTCTTTAAATTCCCGCAGGCTGGTACCGATCGCCTTACCTAAACCGGCTACCCTGCCGCCGCCAAAAAGTACCAACGCAATTACCAGGATCAGTAACAATTCTGAAGTTCCTACTCGCATTTCTTTTCCTCCTCGTCTAAAGCTTTGACAAAATCATCGCGCAGACCGCCCAGGTGGCCATACACTCTGCCTAAACCACGCGCCGCCTTAGTTAAATCTTCTGGCCCTACCACTAAAAAAGCAATAGCCGCGATTAATAATAGTTCGTCCGTACCGATGCCCATCCGCAGCACTTCCTTTACACCTGCAACCTCAAGTTTCTGTCTTACAAACTTTTTCCCAGCTGATAAGCCTGGTCGGGGAACTTGCTCTGCTCAATCAGGGACCGGCTGCCGCAGCCAATGGCCAGGACCTTGCCCATATCTTTCCAGTTCATGTAGCGTACCAGGGTATCGTAATGATCCACCAGGGCGCTCATGGTCCAATCAGCGCTGTTATAAGCCGTCGCCATCAGCAAAGATTTTTTACCGGCAATACGTCCGGTCCGGGAATAGAAACGGTCCACGATAGTCTTCAACTGCGCAGACATACCGTAATAATAGAGCGGCGTTACCAGGACGATCATATCACAATCCACCAGTTTCTGAATCAGCTTATTCTCAATCGCGTCCTTCTGGACGCAGGGACCGTTCATCCCGCAGGCATCACAACCCAGGCAGGGATGAATATCTTCAAAAGCCGCATTAAAGCGGAAAACTTCATGCCCGGCAGCCTGGGCCCCTTCAATAAATTTGTCTGCCAATAAGGCAGAAGTACCTGCCTTATGAGGACTTCCTGTTACCACGACAATTTTCATACCTTTCCCTCCCTGACTTTTACTTACACCTGCGGCTGGCGCTGCGCCTGCAGCCCTGTTATCCCCACCGCCCAACATGGAAACACCGCAGCCGCTTAAAAATAGGGTAAGCATACCCGCGCCGCTGACTTTAATAAATTCACGTCTGTCCATCGGAGAAACCTCCTTCATCTTTGTGTTCCTGTAAAAACTTAAAAATCCTATAATCTAACTGGTCCAACTGTTGTTGCTGTTGATGAATATGCTCCAGTAACTGGCAGCGCTGTTCTTTTAATAATCTTAAGGGCTCGGGAATAATTACTACTCCCAGTAGCGAATTTTCCGTTCTTTTTGGCACCGGCGTCCCTCCTTCGCATAAAAAATGCAGGCCCCCGGTCCAAGGTCTTTGCCTTGTTCCGTTTGCCTGCATTATAAAACGCAACTATTGTACATGTCTAATACCTATTTTCTTGTCTTGCCCATGCTTAAAAAGCATTTAGCAAATTCAAGGAACCTGTTCACCGTTAAACTGAGCGGCTGTTCTTTCCGCCAAAAAAGTGCCACATGCCCTTCCACCGGCGGATCTAAAGGCCGGAAAGCCAGTTTAGCGGTATCCCAGAAATATTTTACGCCCTGCACCGACAAGGAACGTCCCAAACCGTTATAAACCATTAAGGCCGCATTAGTCGGCAGGTTACTGGTAAAAACCATCTGCAGCTTATCATAGTTTTCGCCAAACCAACTCTTCAAATCGGCAGAATTCCGGAACCGGGTGGCAAAAGTCACCGGTGCATCCAGTAAATCGACCGCCTTAACTTTTTCCTGCCGGGCCAAAGGATCATCGGCGCGCATAACCACGCCCCATCTTTCCAAGCCGGACAAACGTACGAACACAAACTTGTCTACATTGATAGGTTCCATCATGAGACCGATATCAATCAGGCCACGTTCCATCCGTTCCTGCACCACATCTGCCGTACCGGTAAAAAGATCAAAAGTTACCAGTGGGTATTTTTTATGAAAGGCCACAATAATCTCTGTCAGTTCCTGCATCGCCGTCAATTCACCGCAGCCAAAACAGATAGTGCCTGCCAGTTGTTTTTCCTGTTCCAAAAGCTCGCCGGCAGTTTTATCCACCAGGCTGACAATCTCCTCCGCCCGGCGGCGCAACAGGATACCTTCGTTTGTCAGGGTAATCGTACGCTTACCCCGGACAAACAGACGCACCCCCACCTCTTCTTCGAGCTGGGCCAGTTGCCGGCTCAAAGTAGGCTGGGTAATATGCAAAACCTCTGCAGCTTTGGTGATATTTCCTTCCCGGGCCACGGTCAGGAAATATTGCAGCACCCTGATTTCCATGCTCCTGCTTACTTCGCTTTCTTCCGCGCGTCCTTACCGGCATATAACCTGTGATCGGCCAGATCAAACAACTGGGCCCACTCCCAGGTATCCGGCGGTAGTTCTTCGCTGCTGGCCACGCCAAAACTCATGCTGAAACTAAAATGTACTTCCGGTTTATAGTAGCAAATCTTGCGCATCTCCTGGTAATGCTTGGCAATCATCTGCTGAAATTCCTGTCCCGGCAGACCGCAGCCGATAATCAGCATCTCATCGCCACCGTAGCGGATGACCAGACGCTCCTTATTTTTCTCCCGGCTGTTAAAATGCAGCTTCCAGAACGAAGCCACATCTTTAAGCAGATAATCGCCGGCCTGGTGGCCGTATTGATCGTTAGTAGCCTTAAAATCATCCAGGTCCAGGATAGCTACATTGACCGTCAGATGTTCTTCATGGCAACAGGTCAGGGACGGGACAAAATGCTCGTCCAAAAAACGCCGGTTATACAAACGGGTCAAAGGATCCGTCACCAGCATATCGTTATGGCTGTTAATAAACCGGGCAATCCTGTCCCGCTGGCTGTCCTCAGCCATAAAATCCTTGGTCACATCCGCCACCAGTTCCAGGATCCTGGGTTTTTCATCAATCTCCACGTAACGGGAAACAACAAAAAAAGCTTTTTTGTCGGCAAATTCAATCTTATAGGCATTACGTTTAGTCTGCAGGGCCCGGACTGAAGTACAATTTTCGCAGCGTTCACAACGACCCCAGATGGAACCGCAGATCTCGTCGGTCTCCAGATTATTGCTGGCATCACAAATCCGGCGCCGTACCGGGTTCACCAGTCGTACCACATCATATTCTTCCTGGGCCATCTTCATCACGGCCTGGATTTCTTCCCAAGTGTAGCCACAACGCATTGCCATTTCATTGCACCCCAATCTAGTTTCACGTACACAATTCTAATATCTACCTTATTCTAACATAAAAAGTGTAAACTGCAATATTATGTTTTTCCACAATTTACATAGGTTACCCAGCTGCTACCAGTACAGATTTTTAGTTTGTATCTCAGAAGACCGGCGGCAGCTTCTTTCTAGTTATTCTCATTATTATTTGTGAATTATTTGGCAAGATGACTTTCATATCAGGACATTTTCAGTTATAATATAGGTAAGCATGATTGATTGCGACGAAGCAAAGAGTCTTAAAAAAATAGTTTTTGAAAAGGAGGTAGTACAGTGAGTCTCAAACTTTATAGTAACCGGTGCAAAGGTTGTGGCATCTGTGTCAACTTCTGCCCCAAGAAAGTTCTGGAAGTAACAGAACTGGAAAAATGTGCCGTCATTAAGGGCAAAGAGAAAGATTGCATTAAATGCGGTCAGTGCGAATTGCGTTGTCCCGACTACGCCATCTTTGTAGAAAAGTAAAAGGAGTGAAACATATGTCAAGAATTCTACTGTTACAAGGTAACCAGGCAGTAGTCGAGGGTGCCATCGCGGCCGGCGTAAAATTTTTCGGCGGCTATCCTATCACCCCTTCTACTGAGATAGCTGAACAACTGGCTGACCGTCTGCCTAAGGTCGGCGGCAAGTTCATGCAGATGGAAGATGAAATTGCTGGTCTGGGCGCCGTCATCGGTGCTTCCATGGCCGGCTGCAAAGTAATGGACGCTACCAGCGGCCCGGGCTTTTCTTTGAAACAAGAAATGCTGGGTATGGCCTGCAGCGCTGAAATTCCTCTCGTACTCGTGAACGTACAACGTGTAGGTCCGTCCACCGGTCAGCCCACCAGCCCCTCTCAGGGCGATGTGATGCAGACCCGCTGGGGCACCCACGGCGATCATTGGCTGATCGTGTTATCCCCGGCCAGCGTTCCTGAAACTTTTGATATCACTTTGAGAGCTTACGAGCTCAGTGAAAAATATCGTTGCCCGGTCATCATCCTGATGGATGAGATCGTCGGCCATATGCGTGAAAAGATTGTCCTGCCCGATGATTACAGCAAGATCCCGCAGGCACAGCGCAAGGGTCCTTCCAAGAAACCGGAAGACTGGAAAGCTTATGCTACCGATGCCTCCCTGGTTCCGGAATTTGCTCCCTATGGTACCGGCTATCGTTGGCACATTACCGGCCTGGTTCACGACGAGACCGGCTTCCCCAAAGGAACTCCGGCGGCTACCATCGCTGCTCAGGACCGTCTGCGTGATAAACTGATGAAACATCTGGATGATATCGTTACGGTGGAAAACTACAAGATGGAGGACGCCGAATTTGCAGTTGTAGCTTACGGCGGCGCTTCCCGTTCCGTTTACGAAGCTGTCGATATGGCTCGTAAGGAAGGCTTAAAAGTTGGTTTCTTCCGTCCTATTACCATCTGGCCGTTTGCTGACAAACAAGTCAAGGCTCTGGCCGGCAAGGTTAAGGGCATCCTGGTACACGAACTGAACGACGGCCAGTATGTGCTGGAAGTTGAACGCGCCGTAGCAGGCAAGGTACCTGTTCATTTCTATGGCAAGTACGATAACGAATCGGCTACCCCGGAACAAGTGCTAGCCGCTATTAAAAAGGCCATGGCCTGATGCAGGAGGAGATAACAAATGAGCGAAGCTTTAATTAATAAATATTTTCGTCCGGGTCGCCTGCCTCACATCTGGTGCCCTGGTTGCGGCAACGGTATCATTACCGGCGCCATTGTCAAAGCTATTGATAAACAAGGTTTAGCCAAAGATGATGTAGCCATCATCTCCGGTATCGGCTGCAGCAGCCGTGCCAGCGGTTATCTGGATTTTAACACCGCCAACACGCTGCATGGCAGGGCTCTGCCCATTGCCAGCGGCCTCAAGATGGGCAACCCCAAGCTGCACGTCATCGTCGTTACCGGTGATGGCGACGCCAGCGCTATCGGCGGCAACCATCTGATTCACGCCGCCCGTCGTAACATCGACCTGACGGTAGTTATGTATAACAACAGCATCTACGGCATGACCGGCGGTCAGTATTCCCCCATGACTCCCCACGGAGCTAAGGCTACCACCGCTCCTTACGGCAACGTAGAGCGTGCCTTTGATATTCCGGAACTGGTAAAAGCTTCCGGCGCTACCTTTGTAGGCCGCGGCACCACGTTCCACACCCTGCAGCTCATTGATCTGATTGCCCAGGGCATCGCTCACAAGGGCTTCAGCTTCATCGAAGTTGTCAGCGCCTGCCCGATTTCTTTCGGCCGTCAGAACAAGATGGGCGGTCCGGCTAAGATGCTGGAGTGGCAGCGTGACCACGGCGTCATGAAAGCTGCCTGGGACAAGATGACGGCTGAGCAAAGAGCCGGCAAGTTCCCCATCGGCGTACTCTATGAGGACAACAATACCCAGGAATACACCGAAGCTTATGACGAATTGATTAAACGTGCACAGGGGGGTAAATAACATGAAGCATGAATTCCGTTTCTCCGGCACCGGCGGCCAGGGTTTAATCACGGCCGGCATTATTCTGGCAGAAGCTGCGCTCCTGGATGGCAAGTTAGCTATTCAGTCCCAGTCTTATGGTCCTGAAGCCCGTGGCGGTTCCTCCAAGGCCGAAGTCATCGTCAGCGACGAGACCATTCATTTCCCCCGGGTTACTCATCCTAATGTTTTGCTGGTTATGAGCCAGGAAGCTGCTAACAAGTTTAGCAAGGACCTGAGCAAGGAATCCGTAGTGGTTACCGATACGCTGTTCGTAAAAGAAGTTCCCGGTTTTACCGGCAAACGTTACGACCTGCCTATCACCCACACCGCTACCGAAACCTGCGGCAAAGTTCTATTTGCCAACATCGTAGCCCTGGGCGCTATCGTGGCCCTGACCAAATGCGTCAGCGAAGATGCCATTGTTAAAGCCGTATTGCACCGCGTTCCGAAGGGAACTGAGGAAGCCAACAAGAAAGCTTTAAAAGCCGGCATGGATTTAATTAAGAATCACAAATAAGTTTTAGGTAAAAACTAAGCGGACAGATTTTTATAATCTGTCCGCTTTTTGCGTTTATAAAAAGAAAATATGAAATTGAAAACCGCTGCGCTCTTAAAAAATGGCATCCAACCAGCGCTGCTAAAAATTCCACACGGCGCCGGTTTTCCACATGCGTCCATAAATACCGGCGTCAAGATCGTTCTTGTCAAAGACATTATCCAGACCGGCGTAGATACGAAAATCTTTGTTAAACTTTTTGGTCACCAGTATGTTCACTAAGTTGAAGGTATGATCTTCGCCGCTGGTACTGTAGGTCCCGGTGGTGTAATAAGAATCCGGCACCCGCTGACCATAAGACATCTGGTCCGTTACCAGGGCGCTCCAACCGTTCTCCTTTAAATCATCGTATCCTACCTGCGCCACACCGGTAAACCGGGCCCGGTTAGCCAGCCAGTTGCCGCTGGTCTCGTCATGGGCATCCAGCCAGGTGCCGGCCAGTTTAAACTGCCACTTATCCGTGGCCTGCCAGCCCAGTTGTGTTTCCAAACCTTTAATGCGTGCCTGGCCCACGTTAATATATTTCCAGTTAATCTCTTCCACCCGGGTAGTCGTAATTAAATTCTTGACCCGGTTATCAAAATACGCTGCCCGGTAAGAAAGCTTACCTTTCTCGCCTTCAAAACCCACATCCCAGCTCTTGGATTCCTCCGGTTGTAAATTCGGATTGCCATAAATCGTCCGGTACACATCCATGAGCCGATACAAATGGTAATACAAGGCCATGATGGACGGTGCCTTAAACCCTTCGCCGTAATTGGCCTTAATCCTAAAATCCGGACGGGCACTATAAGTTACGCCCACCTTAGGCGAATAGTGGTCGCCAAAAGCGGAATGATGGTCATAACGCACAGCCGGCGTCACAAACCATTTACCAAAATCCATCTCGTCCTGCACATACAGCGCCCGGGTCTGCACCGATTTCTCAGAACTATCTTTGCTGACGCCGTTCTGCGTGACGCTGCTAATATTATCGCCGCCGTCATTCAGATCGGTGCCCCGCACCTGATTATAAATATATTCACCGCCCACAGTCAGACGATGCTTGGCATTAGCCTGGTATGTATCCCGGAACTCCATCCCGAATAAATTACGTTCGTTGCTATTAAAATCATAGTCGGGGTTCTGGCCGGTCAGCGCCGCGGCGTAAATGCGATTCAACATTGGTGAAGAGGTAGTCCCCTGTGCCAAAACATGATTTACAGTCCGGTCATCCCAACCAAAACGGCTGGCATAAACCCGGGCCCTGGTAGTATGTTTGCCGGTCTGGGCGTCATAAGCCAGACCGTAGTTCGTCTGGGTATAGTCTGTCCAGGTATGTTTATCCTGCGCACTCTGATAAAGTCCAGGAATAGAAAAAATCTGGTTGTTCTTGGTATAGGTAAAAGTATACGGCTGCAAACCGCTGTCATCGTTGTCGCTGACCAGATGCTGTTTAAAAAAATCCACGCTCAGGTTCAGTTTCCGGTGCGCGTCAAAATCGTAATCGGCACTGACACTATACGTCTGGCTGGGACCATAATTGCGATAAGTTTCGGCATCGCCGTTCATGATCTTACGCTGCTGCTCCAGGCGCACATCTGCCGTGGCGCTCAACTTACCCAGCGCACCGCTGCCCAGATGATACCAGTTGCCCGTGCTGCCACGTCCCGTGTACAAACCGATACTGCCGCCGGATTTAGTGGATTTTTTGGTAATGATATTAATAACGCCGCCCAGGGCATCCGTACCGTACAAGGCGCTGGCAGCACCACGCACCACCTCGATGCGGGCGATATTCTGCACATTAATCCGATCCAGCACATGGCTGTTCTCCGCCGAATTGGATTCCTCGTTGGCCACCCGGCGTCCATTTACCAGCACCAGCGTCTGGTTAGTATTCATGCCCCGCAAACTCAGTTCACTGCCTGCCGGCATATGAGGGCCTGTAATAATATCGGTCTGCTGCCGCAAAACTTCCTGAACGCTGGTAGCACCGCCGGCTGCAATCTGCTTAGCCGTGATTACCTGTACCGCGGCCGGAATCTTTTGTACATCCTGATCGGTACGGGTTGCCGTCACCACAACTTCCGGTAAAGTAAAAGTCTCCAGATTTTCTGTTTCCGTCCCGGCGGCAACAGCTACCGCAGGAGCAATTAAAAAAGCCATCAACACATTTATCTTTTTATGATAATTCTTCATAGAAGACTCCCCTGTTTTCCATCCCCAAAATTATTTTTAAGTTCACTTTATATGTTTTTATCTTAACATAAAAAAGCCACAGAAGGAAGTGTTTTCTAGGCCCATTCCTATTAATTCCAATTGATACTGATTACTAACTAATTAGTACTTATTCTCATTGACTTTTAAATACCAGAATTGTAAAATGTAATTGTACGAAGCGTATAAATTTTTAAATAATTATTTTCAAGTCCAGAAGGAGGCTTACCATGGAGAAAAAGAAATTCACTAACCTGACCAACGAAGTGGGCGCGCCCATTGCCGATAACGAGAATGCGATTACCGCTGGTCCCCGCGGTCCGGTGATGATGCAGGATGTCTGGCTGCTGGAAAAGATGGCGCACTTTAACCGTGAAGTTATTCCTGAACGCCGCATGCATGCCAAAGGCTGGGGCGCTTATGGCCAGCTGACCGTTACGGAAGACATCAGTAAATATACCAAAGCCAAAGTTTTGCAAAAAGGTAAAGTAACTCCCATGTTCATCCGTCTGTCCACCGTGGCCGGTGAACGCGGCGCCGCTGACTGCGAACGTGATATTCGCGGCTGTGCGATGAAGTTCTATACCGAAGAAGGCAACTGGGATCTGGTAGGCAACAACACCCCCACGTTCTTCATTCGCGATGTCCATAATTTCAGCGACCTGAACCGCGCGGTAAAACGCGATCCCCATACGGGCCGCCGCAGTGCACAAAACAACTGGGACTTCTGGACACTGCTGCCGGAATGCTTCCACCAGATCACCGTGGTCATGAGCGACCGCGGCATCCCTGCCACCCTGCGCAACATGGATATGTTCGGCGAGCATACTTTCAGCTTATATAATGCCAAGAATGAACGGGTGTGGTGCAAATTCCATTTCAAGACCCAGCAGGGCATTAAGTGCCTGACCAACGAAGAAGCCGCCAAGATTAACGGCATGGACCGTGACTATCACGGCCGTGATTTATACGAAGCCATCGAACGCGGCGATTATCCCAAGTGGACCATGTACATCCAGGTGATGACCGAAGAACAAGCCAAACATCATTATGAGAATCCCTTCGATATCACTAAGATCTGGCGTCACAAAGAATTTCCGCTCATCAAGGTGGGCGTCCTGGAACTGAACCGCAACCCGGAAAACTATTTCGCCGAAGTGGAACAAGCCGCTTTTGATCCGGCCCACGTGGTACCCGGCATCGGTTTCTCCCCGGACCGTTTCCTGCAGGGCAGGATTTTTGCTTACGGCGATGCGCAACGCTATCGTCTGGGCGTCAATCACCATGAGATTCCTGTAAACAAAGCTAAATGCCAGGTCAACGATTATCATCGTGATGGCGCTATGCGCACCGATGGCAACTATGGCGCAGCTCCGGCGTATACGCCGAACAGCTATGGTTCCTGGGAAGCTCAACCGCAATTTGCAGAACCGCCTCTGGACCTGGAAGGCGCTATGTGGCGTTACGATCCCAAGGACGACCCCACGGATGACTGCTTCCGTGCCGGCGGCGACCTGTGGCGCGTGATGACCGAAGACAAGAAAGAACTGTTGATTCATAATACCGCTGCCGACCTGGCGGCCGTAACCCAGAATATTCAGTACCGGCACGCAGTACACTGCTACCTGGCGGACAAAGCTTACGGTGAACGTCTGACCAAGGCATTGAAACTGGATTTGCAAAAAGTTATCGAACTGTCCAAGCTGGACAATGACGGCCTGATTAAAGCTACCCTGCCTGCTCACGCAGGTCAGGAACGGGTAGCAACCTTAGAAGCAACTAAAAAAATGAAGGCGACTAAACCCATGGCTAAAGCTATGGAAGCCGTTAAAGCTTTGGGAAAAAATACTAAACCCGCAACTCCTAAAACCACCGAAAAAACTCATAGCAAAAAGTAAAATAAAAACTAGGACTTTCCTGTAACCGGATGTAATTATTTTACATCCGGTTTTTTTATGAATTTTTTTCTTTCTAAAGCGCATTTTTAGGTTGACGGCGCGTGCTTTCGCGTGTACAATAATCTAAAGGAAATGAAAAATTATTTCATTTCGTTTAGTATTTTTGGAAAAAGCGCTCAGCGCATTTTGCGACTGGAGCAGCGAAAAGAGGTAAAGGAAAAGATGGCAACAACGAAAAAAGCAACCGCTAAGAAAACCGTAGCCAAGAAGGCCACTGCAAAGAAAGCAACCGCCAAGAAAACGACTGCTAAGAAGACAGTAGCTAAGAAAGTTTCTGCAGCAAAGGTTGCAGCAAAGAAGGCTCCTGCCAAGAAGGCAGCTGCTAAGAAGACTACGACTAAGAAAACGGCTGCTAAGAAAACTACCGCCAAAAAGACCGTAGCCAAAAAAGTTTCTGCTGCAAAGGTCGCTGTTAAGAAAGCTGTAAAAAAGGTAGCTGCTAAGAAGACAGCTGCTAAGAAAACCGTAGCTAAGAAAGTTACCAAGAAAGCTCCTGCTAAAAAGGCAGCTGCCAAGAAGACCGTAGCTAAGAAAGCTACCAAGAAAGCCAAGAAATAATAATCAGAACCGGACTGCAAAAGCCCGGTTCTTTTTTTGCACAAAAATGCACCTGCGCGTGTTAGTTAAAATAACACATGCAGGTGCAACTAATTTTTACAGGACGTATGGCAATTTTTATAAGCAGTTGCGTAACGCTGTTCTAAAATCTTTTACCTCATCCAACTTATCAACAAGCGCGCACAGCTTAGCGGTTTTTTCTTTACCATAGACCGGTTCGGCCAGCGCCGTAAATTTAGCCACGCTGTCTTCCCAGGTCATGGGGCAGGCCGGATCGCCTTTCGGATAATCCACTTCTTTTTCCAGCTTGCGGCCATCTTTTAAAGTCACGATAACTTTAGTGGCCAGCTTGGAGGGATCCGTATCATACACTTGTTGGATTTCCGGATCCTGATGCACAGAAATTTTTTGCATCAGCGCCCGGGTTTCCGGATCCGCCATAGCGGCCGGACTAAACTGTTCAATACCCACGTTGCCGTATTTCAAAACGCTGGCATCACAGTACTGGATGCTGAACTTGCAACCGTAAGCCGTTTGCGGATTAGGATTATTAATCAGAGAATCCGTGATGCTGTTCACCAGCACCTCCAGCTTGGCCACATCTGCCGCCGTAAATTTGTTTTCCTTTTGTAAAACCTGCAGGGCGTACAGACTGGCGTGCGAATGTTTGCAGCAGGGATAAGGTTTAAAAGAATTATCGTCAATCTTAAAACCCAGGCCCAGACCGGCGGTTAATTTTTCCAGATGCGGTTCCTGGACCATGGCGTGGCAGAAACCTTTCTCGCCTTCCAGAATTTTAGTAGCCCCGGTAAAACCTTCCTTTGCCAGATAAGCAGACAGCACGCCGGCATAAGAACTCTTGCCCGTATGCAGCGGTTTACTCATGGCGCCTTCCTTGACGAATTCCCACAGACCGGCGGCCTGAGTGCCGGCGCTGCCCAGACAATGCAGGGTCTGTTCCGCATTCAGTCCCAGAATTTTGGCGGCCGAAGTGCCGGCGCCGATAGCGCCTACCGTACCGGTGGTATGCCAGAAAAAGTAGGATTCAGGAATGACGGCTTCACCCACCCGGGCGCAGACTTCGTAACCTGCCACCACTGCCGTCAAAACATCCTTGCCACTTTTATGTTCTTTTTCCGCAATGGCAAAAGCCGGCGGAATGACCACGGTAGCAATATGGATGATGGAAGGATTGTGCAGATCGTCAAAATCCAGGGTATGGGAATTAGCGCCGTTACAAAAAGCGGCGTTCAGCGCATTAGCTGTCAGTCCCTCCCCGGAAAGCACACTGGCCTCATCCTCTTGCGCCGTCAAGATCACCTTGCGCAGGATCTGCGCCGGTTTTTCCCGGCTGCCGCGAATCCCTACTCCCAGCCAGTCCAGGATGCACTGTTTTGTTTTGCGCACCGTAGCCGGAGACAGATCGCTATATTTCAAATTCGCCGTAAAATCAGCTAAGATTTTTGTCGTCATAATCTTCTCTCCTAAGCGGTGGCAGTAGCGCTGAAAAATTCGTGCCCTACCACTGCTTTTTATTTTACGTTAGCCTTTATAAATTCTACAACCTTAGTCGTCGGCGTGCCCGGTGTAAAGACTTCCTTAATGCCGGCAGCCTTCAAACCGGGGATATCGGCTTCCGGGATAACACCGCCGCCAATAACCAGCACATTCTTCATGCCCTTGGCTTTTAATAATTCTACGACCTTGGGAAACAGGGTGTTGTGGGCACCGGAAAGCAAACTCAGTGCCACCACGTTCACATCATCCTGCAGAGCTGCTTCCGCAATCTGTTCCGGGGTCAGCCGGATACCGGTGTAAATTACTTCAAAACCTGCATCGCGCAGGGCACGGGCTACCACCTTAGCGCCGCGATCATGACCATCCAGGCCGGGTTTTGCTACCAATACTTTTACGTTTGCCATAATTTTATCTCCTTGTTATTTTAATAACATCTGAACTTTTAGCTGGCGGCAGCTACTGAGCACCGCCAGCTTCTGATAACGCCGTCATTTTTAGAAGGCACTGCTGGATTTATACTCGCCAAAGACTTCCTTCATCACGCCGCAGATCTCGCCCAAAGTAGCGTAAGTCTTCACGGCGGCAATTAAGTACGGCATAGTATTCTCAGTACCTTCGCAGGCTTTCTTTAAATCTGCCAAAGCTTTAGCCACAGCCTTCTGGTCGCGTTTAGCCTTAATCTCGTTGGTGTGCTTAATCTGGCGTTCAGCCACGGTCATATCCACTACCACGTTTTCCTGTTTGCCGAGAGCTTTATTATCAGTATACTTGTTGACGCCGACCACGGTGATGTGACCGTCTTCGATACCCTTCTGATAAGCGTAAGCGTGTGCGGCCATCTCGCCCTGCATGTAGCCTTGCTCAATAGCAGCTACGGCGCCGCCCATCTTGTCAATCTTTTCGATATATTCCATCGCTTCTTTTTCCATCTTGTCCGTCAAAGCTTCGACATAATAGGAACCGGCCATAGGATCGATGGTGTCGGTGATGCCACTTTCCAGGGCCAGCATCTGCTGGGTGCGCAGCGCCAAAGTGGCGGAAGCTTCGGAGGGCAGAGCCAGGGCTTCGTCGTACGCGCAGCAGGCCATGGACTGGGTGCCGCCCAAAATAGCGCTCAGTGCCTGCCAGGTGACACGGACGGCGTTATTCAAAGGCTGTTGAGCGGTGAGCACGCTGCCGGCGGTATGGGTATGGAACCGCAGCATCATAGCCTTGGGCACGGTGGCGCCAAAACGTTCTTTCATCAGGCGGGCCCACAGACGGCGGGCCGCACGGAACTTGGCAATTTCTTCAAACAGGTTCAAACCGGCGGTGAAAATCCAGGAGATACCGGGTGCGAAATCATCCACCTTCTGGCCGGCCTTGATAGCGCCTTCGATATAGGCAATAGCATTAGAGAAGGCAAAAGCGATTTCCTGCACAGGAGAAGCGCCGGCTTCACGAATATGGTAAGCGCCTACGCTGATCGTATTCCACTTAGGAATATTCTTAGAGCAGTAAGCGAATGTATCAGTTACCAGACGCATGGACGGACGAGGCGGGAAAATGTAAGTACCACGGGCGATGTATTCCTTCAGCACATCGTTCTGAATGGTGCCCCGCAGTTGTTCCGGCTTCACGCCTTTCTTTTCGCCGACGGCTACATACATAGCCAGCAGCACGGCAGCCGGTCCGTTAATGGTCATGGAAGTGGAAACCTTATCCAGGGGGATACCGTCAAATAATTTTTCCATATCATCCAGGGTATCAATGGCCACGCCCACCTTGCCAACTTCGCCGTGGCTTAAAGCAGCGTCGCTGTCCAGGCCGATCTGGGTGGGCAGGTCCATGGCTACGGAAAGTCCGGTCTGGCCGGCCTGCAGTAAATATTTATAACGGGCATTGGTCTCTTCGGCGGTAGCAAAACCGGCATAAGCGCGCATGGTCCACAGACGGCCACGGTACATGGTAGGTTGTACGCCCCGGGTAAAAGGATAACTGCCCGGGAAACCTAACTTGTCGTTGTAATCAAAATCCTCAATATCCAACGGGGTATACACAGATTTAACTGCGAATTTTTTTCTTTCCGGGAACTTGGCGGTAGCCTTGGCTACCTTGGCTTCATAAGTTGCTAAACCTGCTTTAACTTTCGTATAATCTGTCATGATTCTTCCTCCTCTATTTGCTTTTCCGTTTTGCCTTTTGCTTTCTAGTTTCTAGTTTTGTTTCTCCATTTTACTTTTTTAGTTTTACTTTTTTAGTTTTGTCTTTTAATTTTGCTTTTCTATTTTTTACAGCTTCATAGAACCGGTTTTTCTAAACTGTTCATGCATCTCGAAAGCGCGGGTCAGCGTTACCGGTTCGTGCCCAGGAAAATTTTTAATACTGTACTCCAGATAATCATTGAGCTGCGCCCTAAAATCAGGATGGGCGCATTTGTTGATGATCAGTTTCGCCCGCTTGATAGGAGGTAAGCCGCGGACATCGGCTACGCCCTGCTCAGTGATAAAGACCATGGTATCGTGTTCCGTATGATCAGCGTGGGTCACCATGGGTACGACCTTGGAAATTTTGCCGCCACCGCCCGTGCTGGGAGAAGTAAAGATGGTCAGGTACCCGTTACGCATATAATCGCCGCTGCCGCCGATACCGTTCATCATGCTGTTGCCCATGATATGGGTGGAGTTAGCCTGACCGTAGATATCAAATTCGATAGGCGTGTTGAGAGAGATAACACCCAACCGGCGGATGACCTCCGGCGAATTGCTGATATCCAGCGGTCTTAAAACGATGCGGCGGTTATACAGCTGCGGTTCCTTCTCAAACATTTCCCGGACCGTGGGAGACGGGGTAAAGGCACAGCCGGAAGCAGCCTTAATCTTGCCACTCTTAATTAATTTAAACACCGCATCCTGCAATATCTCAGAATACATTTCCAGATTTTCGAAGCGGGATTTTTCCAAGCCTAACAAAACTGCGTTGGCAATGCTGCCCACGCCGGACTGGATTGGCAGCATCTGATCCTTAGGCAGACGCCCGTGTCTTTGCTCGTGTTCCAGAAAATCTACCAGGTTCTCCGCCACCTTGATGCTGGCTGCATCCGGTGCCGCCAGGTTGCGCACGTGGTCCACGATATCCGATTCCACGATGCAGTCGATTCGATCCAAACCACATTTAACATAGGGACTGCCCACCCGGTCGCCCACATGGTAAATGGGAATCTCTTTCCGGAAAGGCGGCTTCTCACACAGATAAATATCGTGCATTCCTTCCATATCCAAAGAGATGGTGGTGTTAACTTCTACGATGATATGTTTAGCATGTTTCACGAACATGGGCAGGTTGCCCACGCCGGTACCTAAAATAAAATCGCCGTCCTTGGTGATGGCCGCCGCTTCCACGATGGCCACATCCACGTCACCGAAGAAACCGTAATCCACCTGCTGGCCAAAATGGCTGAGATGCTGATCCACATAAGCGATGTCATTGGCGTTGATGCCTTTGCGCATGCTCTTATTGGAAGCTGCATAATAAGGCATGCGGCCGGCGATACCACCTACGGCTGCCAGTGCTTCTTCAATTTCCGGTCCTACGGAAGCGCCGCTCCAGATATTAATGCGGCATTTCTTGCCGTTCTTAATAGCTTCGGCCAAAGCCAGCGTGGTCTTCTTGGGATAACCGGAAGGCGTGAAACCTGCCACACCTACGTTCATCCCATCCAGAATCAACTCTGCCGCTTTTTCCGGCGTCACAATTTTCTTAAACAGTTCCGGATTGCGTAACCTAGTTTTGTCTAACATCTCTGACCCTTCTCTCTTGTTAACTAATTTTGCTCGTACACCTGAAACCCGCTGCCCGGTTCACCAAACTTATTTTCTTTTCTAACCGGCAGCCTTCCTTTACACTTTAACTATATCGTATTCTAAGTTATAATAAAAATACCAGTTTACTAGACTTTTTATAATATTTTTTTATATTTTATCTACCATTAGTAGTTGGCCAAATAGTTTTTTATAAAATAAAAAGTACGGTCACGCTTGTCAAGCTTGACCGTACAGTCTATAATAAAGTTATAAGCAAAAGTTATATATAAAGAACAAATTGCCCTCGTTTTCTGATAACTTGAGGAGGCCATGACCATGAACCTGGAACATTATCGCAATTTTATTACCATCGTAGACTGCGGCAACCTAACCGCCGCCGCCGAAGAACTGCATATTGCCCAGCCGGCGCTCACCGCCCAGGTCAAGGCTATGCAGGAAAAATACGGCGCCACCCTGCTGCGTATCCACCGGGGCGCCCGCAATATCGAAGTCACCAACGAAGGCATGATCCTCTATAACAAAGCCAAATACCTGTGTGCCATCGAAGACAGCGCCCAGCGGGAAATTACCAGCGCCCGCAACGGCGTGGCCGGCAAGCTTACCATCAGCCTGTCCCCCTCCATGAGCGTGCTCTTCATCCAGAACTTTTTAAGCAAGTTCTCCCTGCAAAACCCGGATGTGGAATACGAACTGCACGAGGTCAACATCGCGGAGCAAACCCGTCAGCTTTTGGACGGCATCAGCGAGATTGGTGTGGCCAACGCGCCGCTGCTCCAGGCCAGCCGTTTTGAAACCCTCTTCACCCGCAAAGAAAATCTGGGCATCATTTACCATAAAGACACCCACTGGTTTAATGAAAACAAAGTTTACCTGGACCTGGAAGATCTGGAAGGCGTGCCTCTGTGTCTGTCCCGGGGCTGCAGCACCCAATTTTTAAATATCTGCAGCGACAGCCATATTTATCCCCGGGTGCTCTGTATCAGCACCACCAAGCTGAGCACCCTGATGTGGGCGCGGCAAAAAGCCGGCGTGGCCATCGTGCCCGTTGGCACCGGCGAACAGTTTGAGGATTATTTGCACTGCCGCTTTGTCCAGGATGACCGCATGTTTGTCAACAAGACTCTCTCCATCGTAAAAGACCGGCCTCTGTCCGCCGTAGCCAAAAACTTTTTGAAATACTATGATGAACATTCCTAAAAAATAACATCGGCGCCCGCAGATTGCAAACACAGATATTTATATATGAAGTTAAAATAAAATTAGTGAAAAGAGATGTATTAATCACGAAAGAAAAAGACCAACAACAATTAGTAAAAGACTATGCCGAAGAATTTTTCAAAAGCGGCTTCAACTGTGCTGAAAGCGTACTTGCGGCCCTGATTAAGGCCGGCGCCGTAAATATGCCCCCGGAAATGGTAGCCGCAGCTACCGGTTTTGGCGGCGGCCTGGGCCTGACCGGCAATACCTGCGGTGCCTTAGCCATGGCCATCCTGGCCAACAGCGCCCAATACGGACGTCCCGATCCCACACAGATTCCCGTTGCCAGCAGACATACGGAAGTATCTGCCAAACATTACCGGCGCTACAACAATATCGTCAACGAATTCATACGGCAGAACGGGTGCGCGACCTGCAAGGAACTGACCGCTGCCTATGCTGACAACTGGGGTAGTCCGGAACGTCGTGACCACTGTCTCAAGATCATCGGTACCACGGTACAGTTAGCCTACAAATATTTACAGCTTTCCCGTGAAGAAGGCTACCAGCTTCCTTATGGAAAAAACTTGAAAAACTTAAAATAGTATTTAGATATAAAAGAACCCCCTACCCACTGGCAACAATCACTAAATGTTGCATGGGTAGGGGGTTCTTATTTTATTTACAGTCCAAAGTTGATGACAATCGTCTTGTCCTGAGTCAGTTCACGCACAGCATATTCCGGACCTTCTTTGCCGATGCCGCTGTCCTTGACGCCGCCGTAAGGCATGTTGTCCATGCGGAAGGTGCTGCCGTCGTTGATGATGACGCCTCCGGTTTCAATTTCCTCGGCGCACTGATGGGCAATATCCAGGCTGGTGGTGAACACGCCGGCCTGCAGGCCATAGTTGGATTTATTAACTTCGGTGATGGCTTCCTCAATGTCGTCATAGGGCATGATGGAGAAGACCGGCGCAAAAGTTTCCTTGCAGATAACGTCCATCTTATCCTTGGTCGCCGTCAAAACGGTGGGCATATAAAAGGCACCCTTACGTTTACCGCCTACCAGCACCTTGGCGCCGGCTTTCTTGGCGGCCTTCACCCAGGCTTCAATGCGGACCGCCTCTTTCTCCGCGATCATAGGACCAATATCCGTCTTCTCGCTTAAGGGATCGCCTACCGTCAAAGTCTTGGTATATTTAACAGCCGCTTTCACAAAGTCCTTGTACACTTTCTTATGCACATAGACCCGCTGGCAGGAAATGCACACCTGACCGGCGTTGGTATAAGCATACTTGGCGCACATCTGGGCAATCTTGGCAATATTTTTGGCATCTTTGTGCACGATGTTGGCGCTGTTGGAACCAAGTTCCAAAGCCACCCGGCGGAAACCGGCCTGAGTCTGTAAAGTTTTGCCCACCGGCACGCTGCCGGTAAAGGAGAACATCTTGATGCGCTGGTCGTCGGTCAAAAGTTTGCCGACCTCGCCGCCGGGCCCCATGACCAGGTTCAAACAACCGGCCGGCAGACCGGCTTCTTTAAAGACCTGGCACAGCAAAGCTGCGGTTACCGGGGTAGCGGTGGCCGGTTTATAAACTACCGTATCGCCTACGGCCAGGGCCGGACCAATCTTGTGGCAGGCCAGGTTGACCGGGAAATTGAACGGCGTAATAGCTGCGACCACACCCAGTGGCAGCCGCTTGGTATAAGCCATCCGTTTTTCGCAGCCGGGCGCACCCTGGATAGGGATCATCTCACCGGTTAAACGTTTCGCTTCTTCCGCGGACAAGATCAAAGTCTGATAAGCACGGCCGATCTCACCCATGGCATCCTTAATGGGCTTGCCGGCTTCCCGGCACAAGTTCTCGGCAAATTCTTTCTGACGCGCCATCATCAAATTGGCCGCCTTCATGATAATCTCGTAACGTTGATACGGAGACAGCTTGACATTTTTAAAAGCCTTTTCTGCCGCATCCACCGCCAGTTTTACTTCCTTGGGGCCGGCCACGCTGATGGTAGCAAAAGTCGTACCCGTAGCCTTATTCATAACTTCCATCTTTTTATGAGTCGTAACTTCCTTACCATTAATAAATAGTCCGTAATGTTTCATCGTTCTAACTTCCTTTCTGTATTGATCGTGATTGGTACCGGCATCAAACAACACCACCGGCAATTAATTCTGACTAGCTTTATTGTAACACAAATGCAGAGCGGCGTTAAATGGTCGCTTAAAAATAGTCTCAGGCGTACGCCGCAACCGTAGCGTCGGCGCTTTCCGCGCCTTCGTTAACGATACCGCTTTAGGGGCAGTGCGCGGCCTCTGCTCACAGATGGGACCGGTATACCTCCAGGAATTTTTTCATGGGAGCCGATAGTTCCCGGTCCTTAAGCTTAAAAATAGTTTTCTCCATGGTATGTGCAGTGCTGGTGTAAGGCCTGGCCCAAAGATTCTTGGCCAGGCTTTCACTTTTTTCTTTAGGGATGACCGCCAGGGCTAAGCCGGCTTCTGCAAATTCCAGGGCGGTCTGGCGCATATTGACCCGGGCAAAGATTTGAGGCACTTTGCCTGCTTCCTTAAACGCCCGTACTAAAAGTTCATAATGTCCCCGGGTGACAACGAGAGGTGCGTTTTCTAAATCACCGGCCTCCAGGGCACCGGTCCTACCCTTTAGCCAGGGATTTTTGGACCGACCCACCACCATGATATCCTCCTGGCGGGCAAAAAGAATGTCAAAGCGGGACGGATCCGGTAAAGGCGCGTTGGCAATACCGATTTCCGAACGGCCCTGCAAAACATCCGCCACCAGTTCTTGATGGAAAGCTTCCCGCAGTTCGTAGTTCACACCCGGATACAACTTGGTAAAAGGCGTGACATATTTTTTGATAAAAAGCGGTGTCCGGGACGGCGCCAGACTAATCCGCAGCGTCCCCGTGATACCCCGGGCGCAGTCGTCGATTTCCCGGCGGGCGTCGCCTTCCAGGGCGCACAACGCCCGGGCCTTGTCGTAAAAAATGTGGCCGGCGTCGGTGAGTTTCAAAGTATGCACGCCCCGGCTGACTTCCACCAGACGGGCGCCATATTCCCGTTCCAGGGTCTTGAGCTGTCCCGACAAAGCCGGCTGGGCGATATGTACCTGCGCTGCCGCTTTGCTGATGCTGCCGTTTTCCACGATGGCGATAAAGTTTCGATAATATTCCAGATCCATCTTGCACCTCCAGCTTATAAATTAAATTTATAGGTCTTAAAAAATTTTGGTATTATCTTTATAAGTCTCATTATATTACAATATGTACAGAAAAGAAATGGAGGTACGCATTATGACTACCAATTTATATACACGCCAGGATCCGGCCTACAAAAAAGCCCTGTTGCTGATCATCCTCAGCGCCATTGCTTCCTATATGCTCAAGCACGGTCCCCAGCCTCTGGTACCGCTGATCACCGCCGAATTTTCCCTGACCCCGGCCCAGGGCAGTTTAGTTGTGGCTGCCGAGATGTTAGGCATGAGCACCGTCTTACTTTTAGTCATCATCCTGGCCGATTACCTGGACCGCAAATGGCTGCCGGCTTTGGGTTTACTGCTGGCCGCCTTCCTGGGTTTTATCATCAGCATCAGCCCCAGCTTTCCTTTAATCGTGGGTTTGCGGTATGTGCAGGGCATCCTGCTGGGAACTTTTCCCGCCTTGATGGTCACCTACATTAATGAAGAGTTTTCACCTAAACTGGCCGGCAGCCTCATCGGCATTTATCTGGGCAGCACCGCCGGCGGCGGACTTTTGGGCCGCTTCAGCACCACGCTTTTGAGCGGTTATTTTTCCTGGCGCCAGTCCTTTTTTATCCTGGCCCTGGTCTGCCTGGTGGTAGCAGCAGCCTTTTGCCTGTGGTTTCCCGCCTCCCGCTTCCAGCCGGCCGAAAAGCACTTAGGTTCTCTGCATCGGACCATCCTGCCGCTCCTCACCAATAAAAGTTTATTACTCCTGGGCTGGATTGGCTTTACCCTCATGGGCACCTTCGCCGCTATTTACACCTACATCACCTTCGTCTTAATGGCCGCGCCCTACAGTCTTCCTAAAACTATCCTGGCGTCCATCTTTTTGATGCAGCTCTGCGGCAGCATCAGCTCCGCCGTGTCCGGGCGTCTGATTGATAAATGGGGCAGCCCGGTTATCTTACGCGCCTCCCTGCTCATCATGGCGGCAGGCAGCCTCATCACCCTGGGATTACCTCTGGCCTGCAAATTTGTCGGTCTGGGCGTTTTCATCGCCGGCGTCTTTGGCTCCCATGTGGCTGCTACCAGCTGGATTGGCCAGTTGCCCGGCGTCAGCAAAGCCCCCGCCACTTCCCTGTACATGTTGTTCTACTATGTGGGCGGCAGTGTTTTAAGCGTCGTGGGCGGTTTATGTTACCACGCCTGGAACTGGCCCGGCGTCATCCTGCTCATCCTCGTCTGCGTAGCGCTCAGTTTAGCAGCTTTGTTCCAGCTTAACCGCACCTGGCAAAAAGCTACAACCGCTGCCTAAATTTACAACGCTTCTCCGTTCACAAGTTTGCAAATAAAACTTTGCCTCAGGCGCGCTTTGCTGTATAATTGAAAGCGCAAAGATATTTAATATCAGAAAAATATATTTTTGAAAGGACCCTATGGATAATTTTATCGTGGCGGTGAACGCCGTCATCCCCATGTTCTTTTTTATCGCCGTGGGGCTGTTCATCAAATACCGGAACCTGCTGACGGATACGGAGATCAAGCATTTTAACAAGATGCTCTTCCAGATCTTTTTCTTCGTCATGCTCTTCTATACCACCTACACCATGAACATCGCCCAGACCTTCCGGCCCCGGCTGATCACCTACGGCGCCTGCGCGCTGCTGGTGGTGTACGTCATCGACTTTATCCTGGTCTGCCTCTTTGAGAAGCGGCCCAAAAGACGGGGCGCCATGATTCAGGCCATCTACCGCAGTAACTTTGTCTTCATGGGTATTCCTATGGTCTCCAATCTTTTTGGCACCAGTGAGATTGCCGTAACCACCATGATGATCGCCATCATCGTGCCCATGTATAACGTGCTGGGCGTTTTTACCCTGGAACTTTTCCGGGGCGGCAAGGTCAAACCGTTGAATGTTTTAGTTAACGTCTTGAAGAATCCCATGATCATGGGCGCCGTGGTAGGCGCGATCTGCCTCTTCTCCGGTATTAAAGTACCGGCTCCCATCTTAAAACCTTTGGGGCAGATGAGCAACGCCACTTCCATGCTGGCCCTGGTCATCCTGGGAGCTTCCTTCCATTTAAGCAGCACCAGCGAACATTTGCCGCAGCTGATCGTCTGTGTCATCAGCAGGCTGCTTATCGTTCCCGCCTGCGTCCTGGGTATTGGCGCATTGTATTTTGGTTTTCGCGGCATCGAGCTTATGACCCTGGTCGCCATTAACTGTTCGCCTTCCGCCGTAGCCAGTTTCACCATGGCCCAGCAGATGGACAGCGATGCCAGCCTGGCCGGTAACGCCGTGGTTTTTAGCACCGCCTTTTCGGCCCTCACCATCTGCAGCTGGATTTTACTTTTAAAAACCTACGGGTTTATTTGAAAACAATTTTTGGCTCAAGCCAGAAAAATTTAAAAGCTGTTTTATAAACACTAAAGCCGCCAGGATCATTCCTGACGGCTTGGTTTTTGGCGTGGGTAATTTTTTACTTTTGCGGATGTTTCATCTCAAAATTCTTCTGCATATAGGCATGCTCGGCGCTGATCTCGCGTAAAAGTTTGGCGCCGCTCCAGGTAATGTTGGTAGGCGTGAGCATGGCTTTGAGTTCTACTTTTTGCAAACGGCTTGTACGGATGGCGGCGAGCAGACGATTGAGCAACGCCTGGTCGAAACCGCACAAAAAAAGCAATTCCCACTTGGGTACCGCCGGCAAATTTGCGGCAGCGGAATTTTGAGCGCCGTTTAAATTTGCAGCGGCGGAATTTTGGGTGCCGTTCAAATTTGCGGCGGCAGAATTTTGAGCGCCGTTCAAATTTGCGGCAGCCAATTTTTTTTGCGCCGCCACTTCGGCTTCCGTTAACAGGCCGGCCAAAAGTCCTACCGGCGTTTCCACTTCGGCGGCCGCCACCGGACGCAGCTGCACCTTCAGCATCATGCACAGGGTGCGCAAACTTTTTAACCGCTCCGGCGTAAAATTATAAGCTAAAACTATCTTCTTCATCACACACCTCGCAATTTATCCTGTAGGCTGCGGCAGAAAATTAAAACTGCGGCCCCGCTTACTAAAAACGGCGCTGCTAAAAGTTCGCAGCGCCGTTAAACTCTTATAAAACTTCGTGCAGCACGATGGTCTGATCCCGGTTCGGGCCTACGGAAATAATTCCCAGAGGCACGCCGCTCACTTCGCTGATGCGCTGTACATATTTCTTGGCATTAGCAGGCAGCTCGTCAAAGCTGCGGCACTTGCTGATGTCGCACAGCCAGCCGGCAAATTCTTCGTACACCGGTTTAACCCTGCCCAAAGTTTTCAGGCTGGCGGGGATCTGCTTGATTTCCACACCGTCGATGGTGTAACCGACGCACATCTTAATGTGGTCCATGTTCCCCAAAATATCCAGACGGGTAATGGCCAGGTAATCCAGGCTGTTCAGACGGGCGCTGTACTTGAGCATGAACGCATCCAGCCAGCCGCAACGACGGGGACGACCGGTAACCGTGCCGTACTCGTGGCCGGTCTCGCGAATCTTGTGGCCGTCGCCATCCTTATCCAACAGCTCGGTGACGAAAGGACCTTCGCCGACGCGGGTGGTATAAGCTTTTACTACGCCCACCACATGGTCCAGATAGCAGGGGCCGATGCCGCTGCCGGTAGCCGCGTTGCCCGCGGTAGGATTGGAGCTGGTCACATAAGGATAAGTGCCGTGGTCGATGTCCAGGAACGTAGCCTGAGCGCCTTCGAACAACACATTTTTCTTCGCAGCAAAAATTTCGTCCAACACCACGCCGGTATCTGCCACGTACGGACGGAGCTCTTCGGCATAGGCCAGATATTCCTTGAGCATGGTCTCATAATCAAAAGGCTTACCGCCATAAATCTTGGTGATGATGGCGTTCTTAGCTTCCACGTTAATCTTTAACTTTGCGGCAAAAGTATCCGGTTCCATCAAATCGCAAATCCGGATGCCGGTCCGGGCTACCTTATCCATGTAGCAGGGTCCGATACCACCCTTGGTGGTGCCGATCTTGGCCTTGCCCAAAGCTGCTTCCTGCAGCTCGTCCAGGACCTGATGATAAGGCAGGACCACATGAGCCCGGTCGCTGATGACCACGCGGCTGATGTCCACGCCTTTATCCCGCATGTCCTTAATTTCTTTTAAGACCACGCCGGGGTTAATGACCACGCCGTTGCCTAAGACGCAGGTCTTGCCGGGATACAAGATTCCGGAAGGCAGCAAACGCAGCTTGTAAGAAACATTGTTCACCACCACGGTATGACCGGCATTGCTGCCGCCGCTGTAGCGTACTACCGCATCCGCTTTCTGTGCCAGATAATCTACGATCTTGCCTTTGCCTTCATCGCCCCATTGGGCGCCAATTACAACAACTGATGACATAGCTGCATCTCCTCATCTATAATCACAAACCAGATTCACTTTCTGCAAGCATAAACCAGATTTACTTTGTGTAATCATAAACCGAAACGGGCAAAAATTTCGTCCACATGCCGCAGCATAGGAGCCGGATCAAAGCAGGCATCAACTTCTTCTTTGGTCAGATATTTCTTCACGTCCGCGTCCATCTCCACGTTGGTACGGAAATCGGCGCCTTTGAGCCAGCGGGCCATGGCATTGCGCTGTACCCATTTGTAAGCGTCCTCACGCAGCACGCCTTTGTTCACCAGAGCGATGAGCAGGTTCTGGCTGTAAATCAAACCGCCGGTCTTGTTCATGTTGGCGATCATGGCATCCGGATAAACCAGGAGCTTGTCGATGATATTGGTAAACTTGCGCAGCATATGGTCCAGGGCGATGGTCGCATCCGGCAGGATGACCCGCTCCACGCTGGAGTGGGAAATATCACGCTCGTGCCACAAGGTCACATCTTCCAGGGCGGCTACGGCGTAACCGCGCAGCAGACGGGCCATGCCGCTGACTTTTTCGCAGGTGATAGGATTACGTTTATGAGGCATGGCGCTGGAACCCTTCTGGCCGGGGGCAAAATATTCTTCGGCCTCGCGGATATCCGTACGCTGCAGGTTACGAATCTCGGTAGCCATCTTATCCAGGCTGCTGCCGATGATGGCGATGGTGGTAATAAAGTCGGCGTGACGGTCACGCTGGATAACCTGGGTAGCTAAACGCACCGGGGTCAGGCCCAGCTTCTCGCACACATATTTTTCCACGAAGGGGTCAATATTGGAATAAGTGCCGACAGCGCCGGACAGTTTGCCGACAGCGATAAAACCGCGGGCTTGTTTCAGGCGCTCAATGTTGCGTTCGGTTTCGGCCATCCACAGCAGGAACTTCATACCAAAAGTCATGGGCTCGGCGTGGATACCGTGCGTACGACCGATCATCACCGTGTGTTTGAACTCAGCGGCGCGGCGTTTCAAAACGGCGTGGAACTTTTGCAGCAGGTCCAGTAAAATATCGGCGGCCTGGGCCATCATGATGCCCATGGCGGTATCTTTCACGTCGCTGCTGGTTAAACCTTTATGGATATATTTGGAAGCAGGTCCCACATATTCGGCCACGTTGGTCAGGAAGGCGATGATGTCGTGGTTGGTCACGGCCTCAATCTCGTGAATCCTTTCCAAACGGAAGTCCGCCTTGGTCTGGATATCATGCAAAGCATCGTCAGGCACCTGGCCCAACTTATTCATAGCCTCGCAGGCGGTAATCTCCACCTTCAGCATGGTCCGGAATTCATTTTCCAGGGTCCAGATGCTGCCCATTTCCTTACTGGTATAACGGTCAATCATTGTACAAAGCCCCCATTCCTTAAACTTTCCTATAAACAAGAAGAGGAAGAGGTCTCAACGCGCTCTTCCTGTTCTCATCAATCAACTTTTCCACCCATATTTTAACATTTTATGTGTCTGACTGCAAGTAAACTATTGCGCCGTTTTCCTAGGCGGCAGGGCGTTCTTGTCCAGGCTCTGGAAACGGGTAATCTTGTTCTCGAAGAAGAGCGGGATGTTACCGATAGGGCCGTTACGATGCTTAGCCACGATCAGTTCCGTCACGTTGGTAGGCTCTTCCCCTTCCTGTTTGTAATAATCTTCCCGGTACAAGAAAGCTACGATATCCGCGTCCTGTTCCAGAGAACCGGATTCACGCAAATCGCTGAGCATGGGGCGCTTACTGGTACGGCTTTCCACGCCACGGCTTAACTGAGACAGGGCGATGACCGGCACGTCCAGTTCCCGGGCCAGAGCTTTCAGGTTACGGGAAATATCCGAAACTTCCTGCTGCCGGTTGTCCTGGTTGCTCTTCTTGCTGCTGCCCTGCATCAACTGCAGGTAATCCACCACGATCAGGTCCAGGCCTTCCTGAGCCTGCAGACGGCGAGCCTTGCTGCGCATCTCCAGGGCAGTGATACCCGGTTTATCGTTAATAAAAATCTTGGCCTTGCTTAAACTATCGGCCGCTTTCCACAAATTACCCCAGTCTTCCTGGCCCAGACGTCCCAGCCGTAAATTCTGGGCATCGATGCGGGCCTCGCTGCACAGCATACGCTGTACCAGCTGTTCCTGGCTCATTTCCAAGCTGAACATGGCCACGGATTTAGGTTTTTCGCCGGGCTTGGCGCCGCGGATGGCTACGTTGGCCACAATATTTAAGGCCAGGGCGGTCTTGCCCATGGAAGGACGGGCCGCCAAAATAATAAAATCAGACGGATGCAGTCCGGCGGTCAGCGTATCAAAATCGATGAAACCGGTAGCAAGTCCTGTCAAATCGCCTTTGTTATCCGCCAGCTGTTCAATCTTATGGATGACGCCCGCCATGGATTCCTGCATCAGGATAAAATCTTTTTCCTGCTTGCGGTTGGCGATGGAAAGGATAGTACTCTCGGCCTGGCCGATGATTTCCTCCACGTCCCCGGTACCTTCAAAACCCATGCTGGCAATCTGGGTACCGCCGGCAATCAGCTGCCGCAGGGTGGATTTTTCTTCCACGATGTCCGCATGGTAACCGACGTTGGCTGCCGTAGGCACCACATTGGCCAGACTGGTCAGGTAGGCAATGCCGCCGATGTCATCCAGCTTGTTCAGCTTTTTCAAGGCATCCGTCACCGTCAGCAGATCCACCGGTTGCTGCTTGTTATGCAGTTCCAGCATGGCTTCATAAATAACCCTGTGGGCCTCCCGGTAAAAATCCTCGGCCTGCAGCTTATCCGCCACGATGGTCACTGCTTCTTTATCAATGAGCATAGCCCCGAGCACGGCCTGTTCGGCCTCAATATTCTGGGGCGGTATTCTTTCCTGCATGATCTACTCCTGCACCACTTGCGCTTGCCGACTTACAAGTTACTCTAAAAATTACTCCGCATCCACGCGTACG
The DNA here is from genome assembly GCA_022484685.1 of Acidaminococcaceae bacterium. Classification (GTDB taxonomy): domain Bacteria; phylum Bacillota; class Negativicutes; order Acidaminococcales; family Acidaminococcaceae; genus JAKVKY01. The sequence goes on from JAKVKY010000003.1 coordinate 100,758, forward strand.
TTGAACTCGCTGGCAATATCCGGATGCAGCTTGGCTACGGCCACATAATCGCCGGGGCCGTTCACCGGCTGCTTGAGTTCAATCTTACGACGGTCAATGTCCAGGCCGGTCTGAGCGATCAAAGCCTTGGCCACGTCCTTGCTGGTCACATTGCCAAACATCTTGCCGTTCTCACCCATCTTTACCGTTAGTTTAACAGTTACCTTGGACACCTGAGCGGCTAACATGGTCGCCTCGTCCTTGCGCTGAGCGGCGCGATGCTCCGCCACCTGTTTATCCACCACGGCCTGATGCTTGTTGGCCTTGGTTGCTTCCTTCGCTACGCCCCGGGGCAGTAAAAAGTTACGGCCGTAACCTTCCGCCACCTTGACGATATCACCCTTCTTACCTAAAGCTTTCACATCCTGTAACAAAATAACTTCCATCTTTGTCCACGCCTCCGTTAAATTTAAACTCGCTATATTTCTGGCAACCTGCCGCTGCCGATTATCCTGGGCCGGAGCAGGTCACTTTTTGCTAAACTTACTTGCCGCTGGACGTACCCACCTGGGCCGCCACCTCGGCTTCCGTCTTGGCTTCTTCCTCCTGACGGGCCGCTGTCTCATCCATCTGTTTCTTGGTCAGAGCGATGATCTGCTGTACCACGTCATCGGTCTTCACATTCTTTAACTGCACGCCGGCCACCGTCTGGTGTCCGCCGCCGCCTAACTCTTCCATGATGACCTGTACGTTGACGCTGCCGTCGCTGCGGGCGCTGACGCCTAACGTACCGTCCAAAAATTCGTTGACCACCACGCTGGCCACGATGCCGTTAATGCTGACCATGGCATCGGCGGCCTGAGCCGCGATGATAGAATGAGAACCGTCCTTGACCACGCCTTTATTAACGGCGATAGCCAGGCCCGGCAAAGGCGACTGGGCGGACGCGATAATCTTGTACCGTTCCCTAAAGGCGTTCAAATCATCCTTAAAGAGCTGCCGTACCAAGCTGGGGTCGGCGCCGCTCCGGCGCAAAAGTGCCGCCGCTTCAAAGGTGCGCTCGCCGGTCTGCACGGCAAAGTTCTTGGTATCTACGATCAAACCTGCGTACAAAGCCGTAGCTTCCACGCTGCTAAATTCCAGGTTATCGTCAAAATAATGCACCAGCTCCGTCACCAACTCGCTGGTACTGGAACTGGAAGGTTCCAGATACTGCAGCAGCGTCCCGGGAATCAAATCTTCCGCCCGGCGGTGATGATCCACGATGATGCGGCGCTTGGGAATCGCTTCCAAAAGTTTTTTGCTGGCACAGAGCGGTTTGCGGTGGTGGTCCACCAGCATAAGCAGGCTGTCCGGCGTTACCATGGGCACTGCTTCGTCGCCCTTCACCAAAATCTTGGCATATTCCGCATCCTGCCCGGTCAAAACAATCTCGCCCGAGTTCAGCATGTCGGTAATCTTTTTCAGCGCCACGCTGGTGCCGCTGATGACAATGTGCGTCTCTTTTTTGAGGGACAGGGCCATCTTAGCTACGCCGATGCAGCTGCCGATGGAATCATAATCCTCGTTCACATGGCCCATGACAAAAATCTTGTCGGCCTTGGCCATCTGTTCGTGAATGGTGTGCGCCACAATCCGGGCCCGCACCCTGGTACTCTTGGCCGTCACCGTGCTGGTGCCGCCAAAGAACTGGTTCTGACCGTTCACGATGACCACGGCCTGATCGCCGCCGCGGCCCAGGGCTAACTCCAGCGCCTTGCCCGCCGATTGATAAACTTCCTGCAGGTTGGCTCCGTCCACCGAAGCGCCGACACTTAAAGTCGGTTCAATCTTGTTTTCCAGCTTGATGGCCCGCACCTTATCCAGGATGGCAAACTTATCTTCCATGGCATCCCGCAGGGCGGCATTACTCATGCCGGCCGAGAAACTATCCTTGGTGACCCGGCTCACAAACCCGTGCTCGTCGTCCACCCATTTGCTCAAAATTTCGGCCACGGCGCCGTCCACGTTGGCCCGGGCGCTTTCGCTGAGACCCTTCATCACGTCCTCGTAGTTATCAAAGCGGATATTGAGCAGACAAATCCGTTCGTTCTCGTATTTTTGTTTGAGCAGTTCCCGCTCGCTCACATCGGTCAAAAACAACATCAGGCCGTTCTTGGTATCGCTCAGGTTCTTGCGGCGGCTGTCCTTAAACTGAGTCTGCACGCAAAAATAACGCAGCATATAGTAGCGGCCCTCAATCTGGATCAGCTTATCGTCATCCTTGACGCACATGGTTTCAAAAGCGCTGGGTCCCAGCTCCGGAATAATTTCTTCCGGCCGCAGGCCTTCCACATTTTTCTGGCCCACATATTTCAGGAACAGCTCGTTCTTCCACTGCAGCAGACCGTCCTTGCCAAATACCGCCATGCCCACATCCAGATGGTCCACGGCATAGTAATGGGCCCGCTCAATATTCCGGATGATATTATCCAGGTACCCGGTGTACGAACCCTGGCGGTTCCTGAGACCGCGGCGGGCATAGTACACCACCGAAGCAGCCAGGATGATGGCAGCGGGAATAAAATACACATGTTCCACGCTGAAAGCCAGCAGCAGGATCAAGATCAGGATCACATACAGCTTGATGTCCTGCCAGCCGTTAAAAAAGTTTTTGCTAAACATACCTTACACCTCTTACTTACTTGGCGCCTGCTTGTTTCCTTCGCCCTGAGGCGGCTGTTTTTTCAGCTTGCGGAAATTAAAGAGCAGGTCGTAGGCGCCCACATACGTGAAAATCAGGGAAACCATCGGCATGAACATGGCGGCAAAACCCGCCGCGTACAACCAGATCCTGGAAAATCCCTTCACCCGTACAAACCAGTAGATCACCGCGAACGCCTGGATGACAAGCAGCACGCTGGTGATGGCCCACAGGTTGGCGCAAATCTTGAAATATAAACTGTCTTTCAAACCGGCGCTGTGCAGATAACTGATGGCAAAAAAAGCCAGGAAATAAATCGGCACCACCGCCTTGGGCATGTTCCAGTGTAAAAAATCCGGAAAGCCCTGGATAAACTGGCCCAGCCGCATGATAATCCTGCGGGCGGCCACATAGTTGATAAAAGAAATGATTGGGGCGTAGAGCAGCAGCGCGCCCGGCAGAATAATCTTCATCATCTCGATGGACTGCTGGAACTCACCCTGCCATTGGATGGCGCTTTCGCCGCTCATACCGACGCTGGTCATAGCGTTGACCATCTGAGGCAGCGCCTGATCCAAACCGGTAAAGAAAGCCGTGATGGGATTGATGCCCATCAGATAAAAAGCGATGGTGATATTGGCGCCGTAACCGATGAGGGCGCCGATGGAAGCCAAGAGCACCGTTTTCACCGGCGGTACCTTGCGATACATGCAGGTACCGGCAATAAGTGCCAGCACGCCGTACACGCCCAGGTAGAACAAACCCTGCAGCGGGTTGATGAGCATGGCTGCCAAAACGGAAGCCACGATCAGGCTCAGCAGGCTCCATTTAAAACCGTGGCGCTGACCGCAGATCACTACCGGTAATGGCATGACCAGGTTGACGAAGATCGTCAGGAAAGGGATGTAGTAAAAAACTACGTTAAAGAGCACAGCGATGGCGGCGAAGATGGCTGCCTCCACCAGTGCTGAGGTTTTGTGGTTCAAAGTGTTCCTCCATGTATTTAGTGACAGTTCGACTTATATATTATACCACAGGTAGCAAATAATCCAAATTTTTCCTGGTAAATATTAGCGGCGGGGGACGGGGAGTCTTTGTTTCCGCACGCGCCTTGGCATATTTGTTCTTTAAAAAGTTAGTCGCCGCCGCTCCGGCGGCTTCGTCGTGCCTCAGCATAGTGCTGCACAAAGGCTCCCCGTCCCCCGCTATTTATTTTCCGGATAAAATGGGATATAATTAATTAATAAATATGTCATACTATTCTAAATAAATTTCCGGAATTGCCTTAAGGATTATTTTCGTCTTCATTATGTTCATTATGCTTGAAGACAGGAAAGAGGCTCATCATGAGAAAAAGTTTAAGCCGTTGCTTGATTATGCTTATACTTCTTTGTTTATGGTGGACCTCTATTTTTATTGCCGCCCCAGCTACCGCTGCAGGTATTAGTCCGTCCGGATTAGCACGCCAGGTTACCCGTATCGGTATCATCGATCAGAAAGATTTTGCAGAAAAGGCCGACGACGGCAGTTATGCGGGCGTAAACGCGGAATATGTTTATAAGATGGCACAGTATGCCAACCTGAACATTAAGATTATCCTGTACAAAAGCGGCCGGCAGGCACTGGCCGACCTGGACAACGGTAAACTGGACATGATGTGCAACGTGCTCAAGACACCGGACCGGGAAGCCAAATACCTTTTCAGCGAACACGAGGTAGGGCGGCAGCCCATGTGTGTCTTCGTGCGTAAAAATGACGACCGGTTTGCCTTTGGTGATATCCGCCAGCTGGCAGAAATGACTTTTGGCGCCGAACAGGGCAGCACCGTACACAACCTGTTCGCCAATTTCTGTAGCATCTACGATATCGACCCGCAGATCCGCCTGTACCCAAACCTGGACGCCATGAGAACGGCGCTGGAAGCCGGCACGATTGATGCCGGTCTGTATGGCGCACCCACCGTGGAAGGTTACCGTACGATCCAGAACTTCGCTCCGACGCCGTATTATTTTGTGTTTAGGAAAAATGATACGGACTTAAAAATTAAAGTTGACAACGCCATGGGGAATATCTTGTCCGAAGACCCCGCTTATTATATACGCCTGAACCAAAAATATGCCACCCCGGATTCTACCATCAAGATGCTGACCCGGGAAGAAAAAGACTACATTGCCAAACACCCGAGCATAACCATCGCCGTGGTGGCCAATGACTTTCCTTATTATAAGAACAACGATGCCAGTAAGCCTCAAGGCATCATTCCCGATTTTTACGACCGCATCAGCCAGTTGACCGGCCTCAAACCTGTTTATGAAATTTTTACTTCCTATGAGGAAGCTACCAAAGCTGTATCCAAAGGTAAAGTTGACGTCCTGGGTATCTACAGCAATGGACAAATTCCTGCCTATAGCTACGGACTGCGCCTGACCCGAGCCTATGACACCATGGATATGGTACTGCTGACCCGGTCCACTACCAGCATCGCACAGATTAAAAAAGTAGCGGTCAAGGGGCGCAGCGGTAAAGTTCTCAAAGCCAGTATCGCCAAATTTGTGCAGGCGGAAATGGTTCCCTATAGTAATACCATGGCCTGCTTTGAAGCTCTCAAGGATAAACAAGTGGATGCCCTGGTCTGCGGTATGCCTACCGCCACCTGGCTGATCAATCAGAACCAGCTTGGCACTTACAAGATGACCACCATCAATGCCAGCGCCATGGATATTTGCGGCGCTACCGCTTACAGCAACAGTATGCTCTGCTCTATTCTCAGCAAAGCTGTAAACGTAGCCGCCTACAGTTTTAACGGTATCGTTACCGACAATACGCTGCCGGAAAGCCGCTTAGCCACTTCCCTGGCACGTATTCCCCTGTCCGTGATCGGTGCCGTAACCGGCGTGCTCCTGCTGCTGGTCATCTGCCTGATTTTTGCCCTGATCCAGTTACGTAAACGCCACAAGGAACAAGAGGCCATGAACCAGGCCAAGATTGCCACTGAACGCCGGGAAATTGAACTGGCAGCCCTGGAAAAAAATTTTGAAGCCAAAAATGCTTTCTTCTCCAATATCAGTCACGACATGCGCACACCGTTAAACGCTATCTTAGGTTTTACCCGCCTGGCCCGGGAACAGGGCCTGGCTCCCCAAAAGCAGGCCGAATACCTGGAAAAGGTAGAAACTTCCGGCAACCTGCTCTTGGATCTAATTAATGATACGCTGACCCTTTCCAAGGCCGGCAGCGGTAAACTGGAACTGCATCCGGAACCGTTGAAGGCGGCTGAACTTTTTGATAACATCGTCACCCCCATCCGGGTGGCCGCCGCTAATAAACACATTACCTTGACCACGGACCTTAGCGGCATCGTGGATCGCACTATCCTGGCCGATAAACTCTGCATGCAGAAGATATTCCTGAACCTTTTGACCAACGCCATCAAATATACGCCTCAGGGCGGCCAGGTCTGGTTTACCATTCGCAATGTGCAGCTGGAAAATGGACGCCTTGATGCTATCACGACGGTGAAAGACAACGGTATCGGCATTTCTCCGGAATTCCTGCCCCATATCTTCGAACCTTTTACCCAGGAAAACCGTGCCGGCTACGAAGCCGGTGGCACCGGTCTGGGACTGGCCATCGTCAAACAGTACGTAAATCTCCTGGGTGGCACCATCGATGTTCACAGTGAAAAAGATCAAGGTACCGAGTTCAACGTACATCTCTGCTTGAAAGAAGTAGCAGCACCTCAGCCTGCTGCTGTTCCCGCAGAGCCACAGACAGCGGCGGCAGAAATTTTACAGGGCCGCCAGGTATTGCTCTGCGAAGATAACAAACTGAACCAAGAAATTGCCAAGGCGCTCTTGAAAGCTAAAGGTATGACGGTGGTTCTCGCCGCCAACGGGCAAGAGGGTATCGATACTTTCTCAGCCAGCGCCCCGGGTACCTTCGCCTGCATCCTCATGGATGTCCACATGCCGGTGCTGGATGGTTTAGCGGCCACGCGACGTATCCGTTCCCTGGACAGGGCTGATGCCAGAACCGTACCCATCCTGGCCATGACCGCGGATGCTTTTGAGGAAGATGTACAGAGGTGTCTGGCAGCCGGCATGAACGGCCATATTGCCAAACCGGTGGCGCCGGAACTGTTATACCAAAAATTAAACGCCGTCCTGGCTCCTAAAACTAAGGAACCGGAATAATATGATATAATAATGTGGTATAATTATTAATTAGGTAGTAAATATAAATTTCCCCCAGCAAAAGATCAGGGGCACAATTGCAAGTAGATGTTTTGCGTACGTACAGAAAGTGTCAGCAGATGTTGAGCGCCAAGAAACGCTTGTCCGCAAGCGGCAGGCCCTACAAAAACATAATTTTTCTCCAGGACACCAACAAAGGCCCGCGTGTAATTTTATGCCGTGCGCGCGCCGCGGCGGCGTCCGTTTTTTTTGCCTGCCTGTGTCTGTTGACATTATGGATGAGCAGCAGCCAGTTTAATTATGCCCAGGCCGCTGCGGCAACAACCGATAGTGATGCTGCCTCTAACTCTACTACCCTGGCCAGACAGCAGAAACAAGTTTTGTTCATCAACTCCTACTCCCGGGATTTCTTCTCCGTGCCGCTGGTCGTCAACCATGTAGAAACAGAATTAAAAAATATCGCTTCCATCCAGTACATCTTCATGAACACCAAGAACCGGGACCATGACTTTGCTTTTTCCCAGACGAAACACGAACTGGATTACCTGCTACAGAAACACAGTCATTTTGACCTGATTATCACCGGGGATGACGATGCCCTGGATTTTGTGGAACAGAACCGGGAGAAATATTTTAAGGATATCCCGGTCATCTTTGAAGATGTCAACAGTGAAGAAAAAGTGCGGGATTATATGCGTCAGGACCCAAACCTGGCTGGTCTGGTCGAACTTTTCCCGGCCAAAGAAACGATTGAGCTGGCGGTAAAGTTACGCCCGCAAGCTAAACAACTGGTCGTCATCGGTGACAACACAGTCTCGGCCAAAGGCTCGGCCAGTCAGGTCTTAGCCCAGGCCGGAAATTTTCCCCAGTTGACCATCACCACCCTGGATACCACCCAGTACCGGACAGAAGCGCTGGCGCGTAAGCTACGTAGCTATGGCGACGACACCATCCTCTGGTTTGGGGTTTTCAGCATCGACGGTTCCGGCAGACACTACACGATTGCGGACGGCGCTGCTTTTCTGAGCAGCTCGGCCCGGATTCCCATCTTTAAGGCGGACGAAGCCGGCATCGGCGACGGCATTTTAGGCGGCTGCGCCTTATCCTACGATGCCGTAGGCAAACAGACCGGCATCATGGCGCGCAAGCTTTTGACCGGCGCCACCACCATTGCCTCTTTAGGTTACCGTACCAGCGAGAGCCAGTATGTTTTTGATCGCCAGCAACTGGATCGCTTCAAAATCAGCAAGTCGAAACTGCCGCTGGAAACCACGGGCGCCATTTTTAAAAATGAAGAACCCGGTTTTTACGAACAGCACAGTACCGTGGTCTGGTCCTTTACCGGCCTCATCCTGGTCATCATCATTATCGGCCTGATGAACGACCGTCAGCGGGACCGTGCTTTTAACGAGAAACTGACGGCCCAGAAAGCCGAGGTTAAAGCCGCCGAACTGGCCAACCAGGCCAAGACGGATTTCTTAAGCCGTATGAGCCACGATATCCGTACGCCTTTAAACGCCATCATCGGCCTGACATCCCTGGCCAAAGACGATATTCACGACCCGCTGCGCATGCAGGATGACCTGGACAAGATTCACACCAGCGGCGCCATTTTGCTGGAACTGTTAAACGATGTGCTGGATGTAGGCCGCATTGAAAGCGGCAAGCTGAGTTTACAGACCACGCCTTTCCCCTTCGCCGAATTTTTACAGGGTATCCACCTGATGTTCGATGATGTGTGCGTCCGGCGCGGCCAGACTTTTACCATCGACACTAATATGAGTGACAAGGTAATCCTCACGGACAAGGTGCGGTTTACCCAGATTATTGCCAACCTGATCAATAACGCCAGCAAATTTACGCCGCCCGGCGGCTGGATTAAATTTACCGCCACCTGCGGCGAGATTACGGACGGCCTGCTCCCCTGCACCTTCGTGGTGGCAGATAACGGTCAGGGCATGTCGCCGGAATTCCAGCGCAAGATGTTCGAGGCGTTTACCCAGGAACATAACAACACGGGCAACCTGGAAAAAGGCAGCGGTCTGGGCTTAGCCATCGTCAAAAAAATTACCGAGCTGATGCACGGCACGATCTCGGTGCACAGCGCGCCCGGTGAAGGCAGCACTTTTACCCTGCAGTTTAATTTTGTACCGGTTACCGGTCATGCCGCCGCCGAAGCGGGAGCAGCTACTGATTTGAGCCTGCTCCAGGGCCGCCGGGTTTTGCTGGTGGAAGACCATCCGCTCAACGCCCAGATTGCCACCCGCATGCTGGAAAAGCAGAAGATGCTGGTAGAGACGGCGGAAAACGGCGTGGTGGCCGTAGAAAAGTTCCGTCAGTCTGCGCCCGGTTATTACGACGCCATCCTCATGGATATCCGCATGCCGGTGCTGGACGGTCACGCCGCGGCGCAACAGATTCGCACCCTGCCCAAGGCTGATGCCCGGACGGTGCCCATTATCGCCATGACGGCGGATGCGTTTGACGGAGATGTAAGGCGTTCGTTAGCCAGCGGGATGAACGCGCATTTGAATAAGCCGATTGATACGGAGGAGTTGTATCGGACGCTGGCGAAGTTTTTGCAAAATAAATAAGACAGGTGCAACAGACAAGAGTCACAAATAGGAAGTGACGGCAATCTCTACGCTCAAGACTTCAGGATACATAAAGCAGGATAGCTCCTTGGCAACAGTCAGTGAATGCTGTTTATGCCGCTGCGCTCAGCTGCTCCGCACATATTTTGCTTCGCAAAATTTGGGTGCTCCGCGACGCCTCGCTTAGCTGGCAAAACTACGCATTCACTGCCAATTGTTGCTGCAAGAGTTATCCTGCCATTATTTTCCTGTCTGCGCGTAGCGATTGCCGCCGTTCTTTTTAGAGTTACTGTGTTGTACCTGTCATACCAGACTATCCTTTTCGTCAAGAAAAATGTATTTTTTGACATTTATTCGTACGAATAAATGTCTTTTTTTACACTTTTCCTGACCAAAACTTTATATAGATAAAGGCGGAGATGCTTTTTAACTAAACGAAATGTCCAGGCCAGTGTGTCTTTGTAAGCGCCGCGATGCGGAACGACGAAGCCGGGTAACGTCCCGGCGACTAGCAATTGTTATGAACATTGCTTGCCGCATCCGGTTCGTGGATACAAAGACACACTGGTGGGGCACACGCACATGGTTAAAAAATATCTCCGCCTATAATTTTACTCCCAGCCCATGATGCCGGCGATAACCTTGCTCAAGTAGTGAGCCAGTCTTTCATGGCCCTGTAAGAGCGGATGTTCCCCGTCCGCATAATCATAAGGCGCCAGAAAACTCTGGTCCTTGTTCACCGGAATAAAATGTAATCGCAAATCACCCCGGACCTGCAGCTCTGTTACCACATGCTCAATAAGAGGTTTGCTGGCGCGATACTGGAACGGTACCGGCTCCAGGCACAGGATATACGCCTTGGGATTCAGATGCCGTACCTGCAGGATTAATTTACGGTAGCCCTCTTCAAAATCTTCCGCCGGATACACAGGTCCCGTAAAATCGTTGGCCCCGGGATTTAAAACTATAACTTGCGGTTTTAACCCCTGGCCGGTAAAACGGCTTCCGGGTTCGCCCCACAGCAGACGCGCGTAATCATCACCGCTATGGGTAAAGCTGCGCCCCTTCGCCGCCGACTCCCGGTAATTATGGACCACACCCTCGCCGCTGGTGGCGACAACACTGTACTCAGCTCCCAGCTTACTGGCCGTCAGCGGACCAAAAGACTGGGTCGAGCTTTCGTTCAGCAAGTACCCAAAAGTTTCCGTGCCCAGGGCAAAAGCTCCGGCCAAAATAGAATCGCCCACAAATTCCATGCGGCGGTGTAACGGTTTAGGCGGCGGCAAAAGCTTGCCGTCAGCCGCCAGGGTAATCCCCGTGATGCTGGTAATACCGCCGGCAGTTTCCGTATCCCGTTCCAAAGCCAGCGTATGCTTACCTTTCCTGGTCAGCGGCGCAACCAGGTCGCCCCGAAAACGCTGCCAGGCATCGCCGTCAATACTGCTGCGCCACCAGATCTTGGCGCCGGTATTTTGCAGATGCACGGCTACATAATCGCCGGTAAAATTAAACTTCAGATACGCGGCGCCCCGGTCTGTCCGGTAAGTGTGCGCGTCTTTTTTATCCCAGCGGCCGTAGTAGGCAAGTTTTTTGTCGGAAGGGAGAACCTGCCGCATCGCCCGGATTTCCGGCCGGCAAATTTCTTCCCAGCCGGGAGTACCGGGACCGGGTTTGCTGACCGTACCGCTGACCGGCGCCGTAACCGCCACGCGGATAGGCGTAGCGGCATCCTTTTGTGCCCAGGCAGGCACCGTACCGCATAATAAAACAAAACACAACGCCAGCTGCAAAGACCGGCGACCTAAATTATTTTTTAGCATCACAAGCACCTTCTATTTCGTAAAATTCTAGTTCCATTGTATCTAAATATGCGCTTTTGGTAAAGTCACAGCAAAAAACAGCCGGGAATTTTTTCCCGGCTGCCTAAATTTATTCCGCCCAAAATTTGGAGCGGCAAAATTTTTATTCTGTCCAAATTTGGGCGGCTCCAAATTTTTTATCCGCCCAATAATTTAGTTCTCAACTAAAAATTTCACTCCACCAGATAGATGCACCAGAAAATATCTTTGATCGTGCCATTATCCTCGTGGAAACCAAAACCGTTGATGGGTCCCGTCTGACCATCGGCACGGCGGCCGTTCAGGTTCCATAAATGTTTACCCGTGGCATCCGTGGCCGCAGGGTCCCAGCCATAGTTCTGCATATCCTTATCAAACTGCGCCAGCCGGTCCGCATCCATGCTCTCGCCCACCTGGAGTCCGGCCACCATATAGCCGGGCTTCACCACTTTCACCGCCCGCTGCTCCGGTTTCTTATTCAGTTCCTCGCAGTAGGACCAGGCGTCGTAATTACCCAGGGCAATCTTAAACTTGACAGAGGAAAACTCGTTCTGCTCTTCCTCGCTCAAAGGCGTATAGCCGTTACCGGATCTTTCGTCAAAAGCCCCTAACATGCTGTTAAAGGTAAAAAAGGCGCCGCTGTTAAAAGCCGCCCTGAAGCGGGAGGCGCGGGTATTATCCGCAGCAATGTTAGTCAAAAACTTCAGGTTGACGAAACCTTTCCTGCCCTTGTCCGTAATAATTTCCGCAAACGGATATCCGTCTACCAGATCACTGTCATCCTGGTGGACCTTCTTCACATACACCAGGTCGTTAAACTGCAGCGAACCCACCACTTTGCTGTCCGCTATGCGACCGCTGTTGCGCAAATTCACATCCGAAGCTGAGCAGCGAGCCTCGATGGGCCACTCCGGCGGCACAGATTCCTGAGGCTCCGGCCAGGAAAATCCTTCCGCCCCGGCCGTCGCCGCCAGCCATAAACCGCACACCAAAACCGCCAGCTGCACCCACAGACGGCGTCCAGAAATTTTACCCACCACAGCCACCTTCCTTCCACTCACACATTTTTACGCAGGCTGCAAATTTTTGCCAGCCCTCAATTTTGTCAGCCCTCAATTTTGCCAACCCTACAATTTTACGCGTAAGCATTTTTTACTCCGGCAGATATACGCACCAAAAAATATCTTTGATCTTGCCGTCCTCCAGATGGAAGCCGAAACCTTTTACCGGTACCATCTCGCCGCCACGAAGACCGTTAAACAGCCACAAATATTTGCCGTAGGTTTTAGTGTCCGCCTGGTACCAGCCCTGAGGCAGGTTCATGCCCTGCATGTTCATATCCAGCTGGGCCAGTTGCTCCTCGCTCAAAGGCGAGTAGCCGTTGCCGTGCAAACCCTGGAAAGCCGCCACCATGCCCTCATAATCATAGTGGACGCTGTTGGTGAAATCCGTCATAAAACCAGCCTGGGCCGAACCCGTCAGCAAAAATAGACCGCACAGCAAAACTACCAGCTGCAACCACAGGCCGCGCCCTAAAAATTTACGCACCCCAGCCACCTTCCTTCCCTGTACTGACAAGCAAACAATAAACGCCACCGACCCGTTTGCTTATGCCTTTCCACTTTTATTATAACAGGAACGTAGAGTAAGCGTACTAAGCTGAACCTCAGTATGACCACCACAGCTTTTGTGCGCCTGCCTAATTCGTTCGTCGTTTTCTCTTTTAACGAGCAATTACGGAGCAGTTATGATAAAATAGAAGTATGAATAATGGAAGTTTAGCTGCAAAATACAGTTCTTAAAGTAAATTACTCCTGTTCAAATCGTCGCGTCAAAGGAGAAGAACATCATGCGCACCCGTAAAACTTTAGCAGCCCTTATACTTGTAACCCTCTGCGCCGGCGCCCTGCCCGTATACGCAGACGGGCTGCCTGATTATTATAATTGGCGGCGCACCATGCCCACGGACAGAACCTCGGGCCTCACAGGAACCATCGTAGGCCCGGTCCTCAACCAGAGTCCCTACGAGAATTGCTGGACCTTCGCCACTACGGCCACCCTGGAAAGTACTTTGAACATTAAATTAAAAGCAGCCGGTCTGGCGCCAACTCCTGCCCTCAGTGAGCGTTATCTGGGCTGGTTGGCCTATGCCCCGCCTGTAAATGGCGGCGGCGATGGCTTTTACTTTTATGACGCAGCCATAGAAGCTTCCCACTTTAATCCCAAAACCGTGTTTGATCCAGGCGAAACCGGTCCCTGAACCGGTTAGCGTCCTGGTACGTTACGGCACCGCCTATGACAGCGAATGGCCATATCAGCACAATAACATGCAGGGAGTAAGCCTGGTGGCCGGACGCGGCACCGCCCTCCATGATGCCTATGGTCTGGTTATGTATTATTCTGATAATCCTTGTACGCCTTTTATCAACAAAGATAGTGCTGCCCGAGACTATTATAAAAAGCTGATTCAGAATTATGGCGTGCTGAAAATCAATTATTATGCCGAACTGAGTTCAGCAGCCAAGGAACCCGTTAAGGAACAGGATATACTAACTTCCCATTTTGTAAATATTAACCATGCCGTTTCCCTGGTGGGCTGGGATGACAACTATACCATTTTAGATAAGCAGGGCGTGACCCATACCGGCGCCTGGCTGCTGCGCAACAGCTGGGGCACAAATTACGGTGATGCGGGTTACTACTATCTTTCTTATGACGATGCCACTGCCTTCGCCGCAGGCGTTTATAATGCCGAAACTGACTGGGGACGTTATACGTCGGTAGATACCATAACTCCCTCAGGTCAAGACTTTCAGTCTACGCCAACCGAAGACCCGACGATGCCAGACGTCCTGATTCAGAAAGGCGGCTACAAGATAGCTGACAAGCTTACCAGCAGCGCCAGCCAGTTGCTCAAAGCCGTAGGTATTTTCGTACCGGCAGATGCTATGAGCTATAAGATTGAGGTCAGCTTAAAAGGCAATACCCCGGCTGACGCCACGTCCATCTATACCCAGAGCGGTACTTTTGGCCAGGACGGCACGGCCGCATATAAAGGCTACCGTACGGTAGATTTTAATAAATTTATTTATCTACCAAACGCGCAGAATTATTTTATTACCGTCACTCTGACCGGCCAAGACGGCGTTTCCTATTATGTTCCCATCTCCCTGAATCAAAACCAACCTATAAAGGACGGGGTTTCCTATCTTTATGCTCCTGCAAGGCAGACCTGGGTTGATACCGTTACAATGGTCACGCCTGACACCGGGGAAGCAGCCGATATCTTGCTGCCCCTGTACGCCTTGAACAAAAAATCTGACGAAGCTAACGGCGATGATTTTACCGTGGTTTCCCTGAACGATAACGGCGTGGGCGGCAGCGAGATTTATCTGGGCAAGAAAGACGAACTGTATACCACGGATCTCTTGCATCCGGTTACTTCTGATTCTCCAGCCGGTTATCGCTACACCCTCTCCAACATGACCGTGGAATTAACCAAAGGCCTGACGGATTCCGTGTACGGCGGCAAGATCAGCGGCGAAGGCAGCGTCACCAAGACCGGCGACGGCATCTTAGCACTTTCCGGTGCCAATACTTATACCGGGGCGACCAATGTCAACGCCGGCAGTTTGGCCCTCACCGGCAGTCTGACCAGCCCGGTCACCGTGGCTAACGGCGCTACCTTTACCGGCTACGGCACCATTAGCGGCAATCTTAACAATAGCGGCACTTTGGTACCAGGTCTGACGGCGGAAGCCCGCAATTTATTTTACGCGGCGTCCGGCAGTTCCACCACCACTACCGTTCCCCAGGTGGGAACGCTGACCGTCAGCGGCAACTTTACGTCTAACGGTAAGTTAATCGTGGCTGCTAACGGTACCACGAGCAGCAAGCTGATTGTCGGCGGCAGCAGTACCCTGACCGGTACAACCTTGTCCGTGACCAACGACAGTACGGCGCCCATGCTTAACCACAAGTATAACTATTTAACTTCCCAGAACGGCATCACGGGTAACGTTACCGCGGGTGACGTTTCTCCCTTCGTAACTTTAGCGGCCACCACGGAAGGCAATGATGCCTACTTTATCGCTAACAAGAAAAATGATCTAGGCAGTCTGTCCGACATGACGCCTTCCGAACAGTCCGTAGGCGGGGCGCTGACCAAGATGGCCGTGCAAGCCGTAGCAGCAAATCCCGACTCTGCCACGGCCCAAGCTTTGAACTCCGTGTTCTACCAGAGCGAAGCTACCAGCAGGAGCTTTACCAAGCAGGTGACTAGCGAGGCCCGGGCGCAAATTTTAACCGCCAGCCCGCTCTCCATTTTGACCAGCCAGAGCGTCGAGGGCAGATTGGACGGGATAGGTTCCAGCGGCTTAATGGCAGCAGAAGTTGCTTTGCCACATTTGACGAGCGCACAGGGAAATAAAAATCTGACTGGCAAGACGGTCAAACAAAATTCTATGGCCCAACAAAATTTCGCAAACCAAAATTCGGATTCGCTGACAACTTCCATCCCCGTAACTTTAGACGCCAACAATAATTTGTGGTTAAAGTTATTCAAAGGCTACGAAACTTTTAACTACGCCGACGAATTAAAGGATCACAGTTTTGGCGGCGCCATCGGCTACGACAAAGCACTGAACTTAACCACCCGTGTGGGCGGCCTGTTCAGTTACGGCGTAACTAATTATTCTACGGATAACATTTCCGGCGACAGCCACGACTGGCGGGTAGGCGCCTACGTGGATCACAAGAACGGCAACTGGGATTACCAGGGCCTGGTAACGTATGGCCACAACAAATACGATTTAGACCGGGATGTGCTGGGAGCAAAACTAAACAGCGATTACCAAGCTAAAGTTTGGGACGTGGAAGCGAAAGCTAAATACTTAATTCCTTCTACCGCCCGCAAGACCTGGCAGTTCACCCCGTACGGCAAAGTAAGTTACACTCACACTAACCAAGATGGGTATAGCGAAACCGGCAGCAGCGTCTTCGCCCAGAACATGGATAGCACTTCCCACAATTCTACCAGAGGCGAAATCGGTGTTGAATTCAAGCGTGCTTACGACAAGAACGGCGGCTTCGGTGGCAGCGTGGGTTACAAGAGAGTCATCAGCGGTCTCAACCCGGAACTGAACGGCACCTTCGTGGGCGATAACAACAACTTCACTATCAGCACGGACAACGACCGCAACTTTGTCACTTACAGCGTGAACGTCCACGGCAAGCTGGCCAAAAATTGGACCGGTCAGGCCGAACTTAGAGGCGAAGCATCACAGAACACGCACAAAGAAATTATCAGCGTAGCAGCAAAGTATAGTTTCTAAAGTGTACGACGGAGGCGCCTTTGTTTCCGCCATCGCGAAAGTCGCCCTGCAGCAACAATGCAGGGCGCCCAGCAAAACCTGCTGGGCTTCCACGCGGTACCCGGCTCGGCGTAGCCCGCCGAGCCGACCGCTGAGGTATTGATTCCCTGCTTGTTGCTGCAGGGCTTTATGCTCATATGGCTGCACAAAGGCGCGATAGAGTATAATTATGTTCGCAAAAGTTAAAATGTAATGGAAAAGCCATTGGAACTCCGTTAAAATGAATGGTGACCAAACTATTCAATAAAGGAGTGAAACCCAATGGCTCAAGAAAAGAATACCATAGGTCTCGAAGAATTGCTACTACAATGTTTGAATCAACCGGATCCCATGCTCAGCATGCTGGAGTGGTTATGCCGCCAGCTTATGGAGGCAGAGGTTTCCGGATTGGTTGGCGCCGAGAAAAGCGAG
>JAKVKY010000004.1 GCA_022484685.1 Acidaminococcaceae bacterium
TGAAATAATCTGGCAGGCGCAGGACTAAAAGGGCAATAACGGCAGCGCCAATGAAGCTGCCAATGTAAGGGTGCAAGCCCCAGGTTAATTCGCAATAGTTACGTAAAAGCACGCAAATGCTGCCACCAATAGCAGTAGGCAGAAGCAAACGTGGCGGAACATTAAAGATTACAGCAAAGCCTGCAGCAGCAACGGCGGCTGCTAAACCTGGCACCAAGAAATGCTGGGACACGGCCATGCTGAGATTAGTAAAATCATGGACACCACCTACATTAATAGCTACGATAATGCCAAAGGTCATACTGCCGATAATGAGCAAGGCGTTCATAGCTCTGCCCGTGCCGCCAATAATAAAGTTATTCAGCAAATCGTCGACGGCATTGATTAAAGGAATGCCAGGCACAATGAACAAGGAGCAGGCGATGACGGGATACAAAGGCACAGGGGAACTGCTGATGAGCGAAGTCAGCCAAGCAACTAAAGTAGCTACAAAAGCAGCGATGGACATAGAAGCGTACGAATTAATTTCCATGCGATTGCAGAGACGGCGTACCGTAAAACCACAGGCTGCAGCTAGTGCCGTGTAGAAAAATCCATACAGGTCGCTGCCGAAAATTACGCAGAAACCGCCGCAAGCCAGTGCTGCACCCAAAGTGGAAATAACAGTATTGTAATGGGGAGGCAGATTCTTGATGCGCTCCAATTCCTCGGCATAATCTGCTAAAGTAAAGTTTTGCGAAATGGCTTTCCAAGCCAGTTTGCTCACCGCACTGATGATGGTCATATTCACGCCCAAATTGCGGCATTTGCACATACTGGTGTACGTGCGATTAGCATCGCTGACATTAATAATAATCGTAGTACTCATAATGTAGAGATGCAGTTTGCTTTCCGGAATGCCCATATAAGCAGCAGATCTTTTCAGGTCTCTGGTAATACGGTTAGTCGTGGCGCGGCTCTCCATAAGGAGACGCCCCGTTTCCAAGAGCAAATGTATTTTTAGACCGATATCCTCATAAGTTGTACGAGCATTATTCACAGTTGCTAACATTATAGACTCCTCGCAATTTTTACTGTATAATTTAGCATAGGACAAAATAATTAAAATGTCAAAATAATATAAGTTTAAGAGGCCTTAGGGCAGAAAGTAAAAATATGAATTACGAAGAAAAATTAGCAGAACTGCGTACCAAAAAAGGTATCATCAGTGATATGGACGGAGTTATCTACCACGGCAACCAGCTCTTGCCGGGGGTAAGAGAGTTTGTGGATTGGCTCTATAAGGAAAAGAAGGAATTCTTATTCCTCACCAATGCCAGCGAGCGCACCCCTTTGGAATTAAAGCAAAAATTAGCCCGTCTGGGCTTGGATGTGGACGAGAGCCACTTTTATACCAGCGCCATGGCCACGGCTAAGTTTCTGGACCAACAAGCACCTGGTTGCAGCGCCTATGTTATTGGCAGCGCAGGGCTTCTCAATGCGCTCCACGATGTAGGCATTACCATGAACGATGTGAACCCTGATTACGTAGTTGTGGGAGAAACCTCGGCTTATAATTTTATGATGCTGACCAAGGCTATGCAATTAGTAGAAGCTGGTGCCAAGCTCATCGCTACCAATTCAGATATAAGCGGTCCGGGAGAAACGGGCAATATTCCTGCGTGCAAAGCTTTAGTGGCACCACTGGAGTTAACCACAGGCAGGCACGCTTATTTTGTAGGGAAACCGAATCCGCTGATTATGCGTACAGGCTTAAAATTATTAGGTGTTCACTCTGCGGAAGCAGCTATGATTGGCGATAATATGAATACGGACATTATTGCCGGTATTGAAACAGGCTTGATGAGCGTTTTGGTCTTGTCAGGCGTGAGCACCAAGGAAGGTATTAAAAATTATGCATATCAGCCGAACTTAATATTAAATAATGTGGGCGAGATCGTACCGAAAAAAGTCTAAAACTGAGCTGTGCCTCAGTACGGAACTTATTTTTTCTAAGTTATAATATAAATACAGGATAGGGCTAAAAGAGGTGATGGTTATGCACAAGAAATTATCTGTTTGGCTACGTTTTGTATTGGTTGTTTTAGCAAGCTTATTTATTTTGTTACCTGTAGCTTCCGCACATACCATGACAGCAGAGGACTTTGTTTTTGATGGCGTAGGTCCGGGGATGACCATGGGTGAGGTTAAGGCTGTCTTGGGCGAACCTGACAAAGTGGATGCTTTTACCGGGGACGGAATGCGTATGGTGACGTATATTTACGGCAAGTACAAAATTCCGAAGATGACGGTCTTGGGACGTACGGGAGCCATGAATGAAGGGCCGGAAGCAGACATTAAGGTTTCAGGCATGACCATTTACAGCGGTTCCATTACCAACAGGAACGGAGTCCGCGTGGGTATCTATTATAAAGAAGTTGTAGCAAAGTATGGTGAAGGGGTAAAAGATGTAGATACTGATGGTAAAGTATCTTATATTTATGAAATTCCCAATACTGGCAGGTCCATGAGTATTACTCTGGGTGCAGAAAATATTATTAGGGAAATCTATGTAGCTACCGAAGCATAAACAAATTTAAGCAATAAAAAACCGGCTTTCTTACGAAAGCCGGTTAAATTATTTTTGGGCAAAAAAATGGTGGGCGCTAACGGGTTCGAACCGCTGACATTCTGCTTGTAGGGCAGACGCTCTCCCAGCTGAGCTAAGCGCCCACATGGTGATCCGCCGGAGGATCGAACTCCGGACACCCTGATTAAGAGTCAGGTGCTCTACCAGCTGAGCTAGCGGACCAAATTCATGTTGCTTATACATATTACAAGAAAACAGGCTGTTTGTCAAGAGAATTTTATGGAAGCGCAGGAGAAAAATGTTCCCGGAAGGTCCGTGGGTTGTTAGGTAATTTTATAAGTAAAAGCCGGAGTATTTATTTAAAAAAGCTTTTCCTAAATTTGGGTAAGTGTGATATAATAATTGCACTTCTAAACAAATTGTAGGAAAGTAGTATGGAGGAGTTTATTTATGCGCGAACCGGAAGAGAAGGAAAATGTAGCAGGGCAGGCAGGAAAGACGGAACCAATCTTGGACCGGGAAATTGGCGGTGAACTGGACGAGAAAGCCCAGGCGCTGCTGGAAGAAAAAGAAGCGGATTCCCGGATGCGGACCTATCAGGGGCCGTTTGGCAAATTAATCGTGGTGCTCTTGTGTATCTGGGCGGTGTTCCAGTTATATTTCACCACCGTGGGCGCCATCAGCGCCATTAACTTAAGGGCGTTTCACTGTATCTTTTTACTGCTGTTTACTTTTTTATTGTTCCCTACCTATAAAAAAGAAAAACGGGTGCGTACTTTACCGCCGGTGTGGGATATTTTAGGTATCGTCCTGTCGGCCAGTACGTTCGGTTATTTAATTTTAAATTATACCCGTATCGCCCAAAGCGGCGGGCGGGTAGACACTTTTGAGCTGGGTATCGCGGCCGTGGCGCTGCTGATGGTTTTTGAAGCAGCCAGACGCGCTTCGGGCAACCTGGCTATTTTGGCGTTAGTATTTTTAGGTTACAACTGGTTCGGCGAATATCTGCCGGGACTGTTGGGCCACAACGGTTTTACTTTAAAACGCGTCCTCATCACCCAGTTCTGGGGGACGGAAGGCGTGCTGGGTACAGGTATCGGCGTGTCGGCCACCTATATTTTCCTGTTCGTGCTCTTCGGCGCTTTTTTAAAGCACAGCGGGTTTTCCAAGTTCATCAACGACTTTTCGCTGACGCTGGTGGGCCAGACTTCCGGCGGTCCCGCCAAGGTGGCGGTAGTAGCTTCGGCACTGCTGGGCATGATTAACGGTTCCGCCATCGCCAACGTGGCCACCACGGGTACCATCACCATTCCTTTGATGAAGCGGACCGGCTACAAGAAAGAATTTGCCGGCGCGGTGGAAGCGGTGGCTTCTACCGGCGGTCAGTTCTGTCCGCCCATCATGGGCGCCGTAGGTTTCGTCATGGCGGAATTTTTGAACATCAGTTACACCAAGGTAATGCTGGCGGCCATCGTGCCGGCGTTCCTCTATTACCTGGGGCTGCTTTTTTCCGTGCATTTTGAAGCTAAGCGCCTGGGCCTGTCCGGACTGGCGAAAGAAAATATTCCGGATGCCATGCTGGTTTTGAAAGAGCAGGGCCATCTGGTTATTCCTTTGTTCACTTTGATCGGATTAATGTTCGCAGGTTTTACGCCGCTTTATTCCGCGGTCATCTCTATTTTTGCCACCATCGCGGCCAGCTGGATCCGACCGGAAACCCGCATGGGTTTTGGCAAGATCGTGGAAGCTACGGTGGAAGGCGCCAAGAGTGCCATCTCCGTCGGCGTGTGCTGCGTCATCATCGGTATCATCATCGGCACCGTGACTTTGACCAGCATGGGTTTGAACATGGGTTATCTGATCCTGTCCGTGGTGGATAACAACAATATTTATTTCACCGGCCTCTTGGTCATGATCATGTCCACCATCCTGGGCATGGGCGTGCCGGGCGTGGCCGCCTACGTTATCGTACAGGCGGTGGCGGTGCCGGTTTTGATTAACGCCGGCTGCCTGCCTATCACTTCTCACATGTTCTGTTTAATCTACGCCTGCCTGTCCAACATTACGCCGCCGGTAGCCATGAGCGCCTATGTGGCCGCGGGCATCGCCGGGTCAGACCAGACCAAGACGGGTCTGTGGGCCGTGCGTCTGGGCCTGATTGGTTTTATCATCCCGTTCTTCTTCCTGGATAATCCGGTGCTTCTTATCGGCGTGGATACAACGGCCAGCCTGGCCACCACCTTGTGGGCGGTGTTCACGGCTTCCCTGGGTACCGTGGCGCTGGTTTCCGCTTTGGAAGGCTGGCTCATTCACAAGGATAATATTTTGGAACGCGTAATTTTGTTAGCCGCAGCTCCGGCCATGATGTATCCCGGTATCCTGACGGATATCGCCGGTATCGTCTGCCTGGGCGGCGTGACCATCTATCAGTTCATCTGCCACCGCCGGGCGCAGAACCCGACGCTGCCGGCTTGAAAAATATTTTAGTAAGGGGAGGAAAGTAACATGCAACATTTATCAACATGGAAACGTATCTTGACTGTCACCCTGGCCGCTGCTTTAATGATCGGCGCGCTGTCTGGCTGCGGCGGCGCTAAAAAAGACGCCGGAGCTAAAGCTGCCCCTGTGGCAGCCGGTGCTAAAGTAAAAATTAATTTCCCGACGGCTTCGGCTTCCGGCGCTTTGTACGCCGTAGGCGCCGCCATTACCAATAACTGGAACAAGACCATCCCGACGGTGAACGCCTCCAGCCAGGCTTCTGCCGGCGGCATTGCCAACCTGAACATGGTGTCCGAGGGCGAGGCTCAGGTTTCCATCGCCATCAGCAGCAACGTTTATCAGTGCCTGAACGGCACCGATAGTTTTAAGGGCCATGCTTACAAAGATTTAAAAGCTATCGCCGGTCTGTACATGAATCCTAACCAGGTAGTGGTTACTGATAAATCCGGTATTAAAACCCTGGTCGATGTGAAAGGCAAACATTTTGCCGTGGCTTCTGCCGGTTCCAGCGTCTATAACGAATGTGCGGCCCACTTTACTACCGCCGGGTTAAAATTCCCCGACGATATGAAAGCGGAATATATTACTTTTACCGACGCGGCTGATATGCTGCAGAACGGTTCCATCGACGGCGCCTGGATCATGAGCGGCGCACCGGCGTCTGCCGTTGCTCAGGCCCTTACCGCCAAGTGCCATCTGATCGGCATCAGCGACGACCTGATCGCCAAACTGCAGGCCAAGTATCCCTGGTACGCCAAGTATACGATTCCGGCCGGCACTTATCCCAACCAGGATCAACCCGTGAACACTTCCGCCATTAAGATGGTCATGTTCTGCCGGGGTGATTTAAATGAAGACCTGGTTTATAAGATGACCAAGGCTTTCTGGGAAAATATTGACCAGCTGGGCAAATCTCAGAAGAACCTGAAGGGGTTAAAACCTGCCGATGCTGTTAAAGATATTGCTAACGTGCCCCTGCATCCGGGCGCCATTAAATATTATAAGGAAATCGGCGTGCTGAAATAAATTCGTGTTAACAAAAACTTTTTGGCTTCTCCTTGCGGGGAAGCCAAATTTTTTTGCCGGTAAGAAAACTGTTAAGCAAAAGTATATTTTAGGAAAATAGTTAGACAAATACCGGAGCGGGAGTATAATAATGGTAAGCAAAACAAGAAGAGGAGTGTGAGTGTGATGCGTAAATTGATGCAAACTATTTCTACGGCGGCACTGGTAGCTGCTTTGAGTATTACTGCCGTGACGGCGGTGGCGGCTACGCCCCAGGGACAGGAAGGTATGGCGTACCGGGAAGCTCAGGACGCGGCTAACGGCCGCGGTACCGAAGGCATGGCCTACCGGGAAAAACAAGATGCAGCTAAGGCTGCTCAGGGCTCCGCAGGTATGGCATACCGGGAAGACCAGGGTCCCCAGAATGATGTGCTGGGTCTGCGTAATCCCGACGGGACCATGGCTCAGGGACAGGAAGGTATGGCGATCCGGGAACATCCTATGTACGGCCGTTTCCCCTTTGACACGCTGGCGAAGCTGACGGGTAAAAATGCCAACGAGCTTTATGCTCAGGCTTATCAGGAAAAACTGTGCGCCGCTGCTTTGGCGAAAAAGCTGGGCGTGTTTAAGGAATATCGTGCGGCCCGCCGGACGGCGTACAAAGAATCTTACCGTCCGCTGGTAAAACGGCATGTGATGTCTTATTTCCAGCTGGACCGGTTGATGCACAAAGCTGATGTGCGTATCGGCAAGCTGCAGGCAGAACAGATTGATTGGGTCAAACCGGACAATAATGCCCTGAAACCGGTCGTGAACAAGAACGCGTAAATAAAAGCGGCATAAAAACAGGAACGAAAAAGCTGGGGCGTAATAAATCATGCGTACATTCTTCAAAGCTTTCACCATGGCGGCGTTAGTTGCCGCGGTTAGTTTGTCTTCCGTGACGGCGCTGGCTGCCACCAGTCCCAAGAGTACTATCCCGCAGGGCCGGGAAGGTATGGCGTACCGGGAAGAGGCCGGTCCTGAGAGCGATGTGTTCATGAAACGTAATCCGGACGGATCCGTGGCCCGGGGCAGTGAAGGTATGGCGGACCGGGAACATCCCCTGTACGGCGATTTTCCTTTTGATACCTTGTCCCGGATGACCGGCCGCAGTTACGAAAACCTTTTTGCCGAAGCTTACCGGGATAAGCTGACCGCCGCCGGCCTGGCGAAAAAGCTGGGCCTCATTGATGAATATAAGGCCAACAGGATGGCGGCTTATAAAAAAGATTACCAGGTCTGGGTACAGCGGGGCTGGCTGACCCGTCCTGAGGTGGCACGTATCATCTACCAGGCCCGGGTGCGTATCAATCATTTACGCGGCGAGCAGATTGACTGGGTAGAAACGGATGCCATGAGACAGGCTGCGAAAACGGCAACGCCCAAACGCAGCGGGATTTAAAAATTACGAACCGAATTAGCTAACATAAAAATAAATTGGCTTCTCCATGTGGGGAAGCCAATTTTTTATGTGTAAGGTGGTAATCATTTTACGAACGGTGTTGCCAAAATTTTTCCGGCAAGACATTTGCACAACGGCGCTGCAATTTTTTATTGCGTAGCCGGTACGATGTCGCCTACACCGTTTAAGATTAAGTTAGGCTGGTAGGCATAATTTTTGCTGCCGTCCCGGGTGCTGACGCCGGATAAAACCAGCACGGTCATGAGGCCGGTTTCGATGCCGGCGATGATATCCGTGTTCATGTTGTCGCCAATCATGGCAGCATCGGCAGAATGGACGCCCAAAAGTTTCAGGCCCGTGCGCATGATGAGGGGATTCGGTTTGCCGACAAAATAAGCGGTGCGTCCCGTGGCTAACTCGATGGGAGCTACCAGCGCCTTACAGGCCGGAACCATGCCGTTCTCGCCGGGGCCGCTGATATCGGAATTGGTGGCGATAAGTTTGGCGCCCCGTTCGACAAGCTGCACCGCCTTGGTGAGCATCATGTAATTATAAGCCGGGGTTTCGCCCACCACCACGTAATCCGGGTTCACGTCGTTCATGGTGATGCCCACATCGTGGAGTTCGTTCAATAAACCGGCGCCGCCGATAACATAAGCGCTGCAACCGGGCGCCTGCTGGGCCAAAAATTTAGCCGTGGCCATGGCGCTGGTGTAAAAATGATTTTCGTCTACTTCCAGTCCCAGCCGGGATAATTTTTGTTTTAATTCCCGGGGCGTCCGTTCGCTGGCGTTGGTCAGGAATAGAAAATCCTTCTTCTCCCTATACAACCAGTTTACAAATTCCCGTACGCCCGGCAAAATTTGGTTGCCGTGGTAGATGACGCCGTCCATATCGCTGATGAAACCTTTTTTGTCCCGCAGCTCGGCTAATTTTTGTTGTTCGTTCATAGAGTTTACCTTTCTTTTTCTTTAATCCAAAATTTCCAGGCGCAGCAGCAAGTGTCATCCGTGATATCCGGATAGCAGCTGACCGGCGCGCACTGAATCCTGTCGTCGATGGCCCGGGCAAAACCGGCGTATTCCACCAGGCCTACCGGTTTGCAGGGATGAAATTCCATGCCTTTACGTTCCCGCGCCCTTTGTACCCGGCAGTCCACGGAGCGGTAAATTAAAGCGCCGTCCTCCAGGAGAATCTCGTCCCGGTTCAGGTTGGCGTACAAACGATACTGCAGGGCCTGGGCCAAACCTTCCAGACCGGGATGCTCCGGCAGCTGCAAAAATTCTTTGATGCGCTGGGCTTCCAGGATCGTAAACTTTTTCCAGATTTCCACGTCGTGCCACATGGCTTCGTCCATGCCCAGTTTTTTCTCTACGGACTGGAACCAGACGCCGTCCATGGCCAGCCAGTTTTTGGCGCACATGTCGATGTATTTGAGGAGTTGCTCTTTAGATAATTGGCTCAGTCGTTCCGGATTCTGCATAGTATATCAGCCTCCTGCAAAATTTAGGTTAAGCGGTGATATGACCCGGGTAAAATATTGATAAATGTATTATAACATACCGGCCGCACGGCGGAAATATGTTTAAGAAAGGCTTAAAAATTTGCCGGGACTAAAGGTGAATTTTTACTGGTACTGAGGTCAGCCTCAGTACTAAAAAAAAGTAGGCAATGTATAATAATACTGATATAATATGTTTGTTCATAAAATATGGTGACAGCCGGAAAAATTTAAAAGAGGAAACTAGGCAACTCGCTTTAAAAAAATCCTCCTGTTAACAATATTTTATGATAAGAATTTAGGGAGGGGATTTATATGCAAAAATCTTTAGTAGTAGCTCTGGCTTTGGCCATGGGGGTCAGCGCAACGGCGTTGGCGGCCAATCCGTTCAGCGATGTACCGGCAGGCCACTGGGCTTACGGCAGCATCGCCAAGTTAGCGGCGGCAGGCATCGTGGACGGTTACGGCGACGGCACTTATCGGGGCGACCGCCTGATGACCCGTTACGAGATGGCGCAGATTGTGGCCCGGGCCATGGCCAAGGGCGCTAATGTGGACCGTCTGGCCAGCGAGTTTGCTGACGAGCTGGACAGCCTGGGCGTACGGGTAGCCAAGCTGGAAAAGAAGAGCGACAACGTCAAGATTACCGGTCAGGGGCGTTATTCTTACCAGGATATCACCTTTAAAGGCGATTTTGCGGATGCGCATGCTTATTCTCAGGTCCTGCGGTCCCGCATCTGGTTTACCGGCGCGGTCAATGACAACTGGAATTATGTAGGCATGCTGCAAAATATCCAGGACTTTAATGATAACAAAGGCAATGAGACTACCGATTTCCAGCGTGCTTATCTGCAGGGACGTTTGGGCGGCGCCCAAATTACCGCCGGCCGCCAGGATTTTACCATCGTAGACGGCAACCTGTACGATACCCGTATGGACGGCATCAAAGCCGAATACGGTGATAAGGTGAAAGTAGGCGCCTATTACGGACGTCCTACCGATCAGGAAAGTTGGTTTACTTATCAAAAATTCTGGGGCGCTTATGCCAGCGGCGATTTGGGTAAGCTCAACCTGAGCGCAGGCTATAATAGGTTTGTGGATGGTTATGAAACCGATACGTCCCTTGCTACGACAACTATTGATGATAAATTAGCAGATAGCGATACCGTGTGGAATGTAGGCGCCAAATATGATTTTGGCAAAGCTTCCCTGGGCGCCATCTTCATGAAGACTAATATCACGCAGCCGGATACGTCCAATACCGACAAGGCCTTGATTGTTACCGGCACCTTGCTGGGGGCCGATGCAGCGAAACCTGGTAGCTGGGGTCTGTGGGCCAAGTACTACAACCAGGGTTACGGTACGGTGATTGCGCATACCATGAACGGTATTTATAGCCTAAACGGGTTCCAGGGCTGGGGCACCGGCGTAAATTACACGCTGGCTAAGAACATGGTGGCCGGTTTTGAGTACTATGATCTGAACCCGAAAGGTTCCTCTACCCAAGCTTACAAAACACTGTGGAGCGAATTGGTAGTAACGTTCTAAAAATTGCCGGAGGATTGCAAGTAACGCCGCCGGAAAAATAATTGCTAAAATTGCACAGGTTAAAAAAATTAAGCTGGCCTCTCCAAAGAGAGGCCGGCTTTTTTTGCGACCGGACCGGCGGCTTTGACATTTCCCCGCCGGTAAGTTATCCTTAATTTAGATTTTATGTTGAAAGAAGCGTGTCAGGATGCCAACAAAGATTACGGCTGCGCAAGATGCTTATGCCGATATCGGTTTAAAAATACATTTACTGCTGGAGACGGGCCGGCTGCTCATGGAAAGCCGCGCTACTACCAACCGTATCACCCGGGATTTGCAACGGGCGGCGGCGTATATGGGTATCCCGGAAGAAAAACTGCATCTGTACATGATGAGCACTACCATCATCGTTAATGTCAGCGACGCGGACCGGACGTACACCAGCATGTGCAAGTGCCGCAACCAGGGCGTGAACATGACGGTCATTAGCGCCGTGAGCAAATTGTCCTGGAAGGCCCGGGCCCAGAATTTTACTTTGGCGGACTATCAGGCGGAACTGGAACGGATCAAACATCTGCCCCAGCATTATAATACGGCTTTAGCTACCCTGGGCGCCGCTCTGGCCTGCGGCGGTTTCTGTGTTTTGTTTGGCGGCGACCTGTACGGCTTTTTCTTTACGGCCCTGGCCGCGGCCTGCGGTTTTACGGTGCGGCGTCTCTGCACCCGGTGGGAATTTAATTCTTACGCCGCTATCGCCATCGCGGCTTTCGTGGCTACCTGCATCGCCTGGCTGACCAGTCTGGTCAGTCCTTCCCCCTCGCCGCTCTATCCGGTTATCGCCTGCTCGCTCTTTATCGTGCCGGGCATCCCGCTCATTAACGCGGTGGACGACTGGCTGAACAATTTTATCATGGGCGGGACCATCCGGGCCATGAACGCACTTTTGATTATCGGCAGCATGACTTTTGGTATCATCGTGGCTATCCACCTGGGCGGCGTCCAGGATTTTAGCAGCCTCAGCGTGGCGCCGGCTCAGTTGTATGTGCTGCCAATTTTGGCGGCGGCGGTAGCCGCGGTTGGTTTCGCCGTTATTTTTAACGTGCCGCCCCGCCTGCTTGTGCCGACGGCCATCGGCGGCAGCCTCTGTGTGGCAATCCGCAACTACTGCGAGCTGGCCTGGAATGTGCATCCGTACATCGGCAGTTTTTTAGGCGCGGCGGTAATCGCGCTGCTGGTTTTGCGCCTGCCGGATTATTTCCGGGCGCCTACCCACGTTATCGCCACCCCGGCTGTCATTCCTCTCATCCCCGGCGTTTTGCTGTACCGGTTGCTGTTCGCCATCATCAACATCAAAGCTTTGACCTCGGCGGCTTTTATCAGCGCGGTACAAAACGGCGTGGAAGCCATCCTGATTATTTTTGGCATCACCGTCGGCGTAGCTATCCCCAATATTTTTGCCCACCGTTACCTGGATAAAAAGAAAAAATTACACTGGGAAGAGTTAAACGAACAAGAATAATTATGCTGATCCCTGCTGTTGCAGGGATTTTTTTTGAGATGTGACAGAAGCTGTAAAGTTATGATATAATACAAATAGTTAGTGAATTAATAAATTATAGTAATTAATAATTTTTTATAGAAATCCAGGTATAATTTTATGTATTTCAAAGAACTGAACATTTTAATCTGTTCCCCGGACGGGAAAATGGAAGAGCAGCTGCGCCAGGTCAAACCCCTGGAACGGTTTGGCCACAAATTTACAACGATTATATACAAGCCGGCAGGACAGATGGAATTTGAAGCGGCCTGTGTCGATGCCGATGTCATTATCCTGGATGTGCCGACAGCGGAAATTCAGGAGAGCCTGCCCTATCTGTCTGCCACTTTGCACCCGCGGTTTGTGTACTGCCAGCGCAGTGAGGCGGACACGCTGACCTCACCCGAACAGTTAGAGGTTTTCACCGCCGTGTGGGCGGCGCCTTTGACAACAGAACGGCTGCAATTTTATTTTGCCAGGTTGCTGCGGGATATCAAAAATGAATATGATTTGCGTCTGAGCCGCACCTGTCTGGATACTACCATCGATAGTCTGCCGGACTTGATTTGGTTTAAGGATGCCCGGGGCGCCCACTTGAAAGTCAACAACAGTTTCTGCCAGCTGGTGGGTAAGACTAAGGAGCAATGCCAGGGACGGGGACACTATTATATCTGGAACATGGACGCCGAAGAATACGGTAAGGGCGAATATGTGTGCCTGGAATCCGAAGAAACAGTGATGAAGGTTAAGAAGACCTGCGTTTTTGATGAGAAATTAAAAGGCCTGAACGGTCATATGTTACAGTTCAGGACTTATAAATCACCTATTTTTGATGAAGACAAGAAAGTTATCGGTACCATGGGAGTGGCCCGGGACGTCAGTGACCTGCATAAATTGTCCCAGGAACTGAACCTGATCCTGGACAGCATCCCGACCCCGGCGCTCTTAACAGATGCCGAGGGCGTTATCATTAATGTCAATAAATCTCTGCAGAACTTAACCGGGACGAAAGAACAAGACCTGGTGGGCAAAGTTTATGACGTCTGGAAAAGGCAGGCTCTGCATTTTAACAAAAAATTGGTTTCAGGTGAGCATTTGCAGCTGGCGCATCAGACTGAGACGGGGAACACTTTGCAGCTGGATATCAGCGAGGAACCTGTGTACGATGTGTTCCACGATATTATCGGCTGCTTCTGTCTGTTCCGTGATGTTACGGAACATTTAAACCATGTGAACCTGCTCCTTAATTATCAGAAGCAGCTGGAAAAAGACGTTAATGCCAAAACGGCTGAGATTCAGAAAATGCAGCAGCAGCTGTTGATTAGTTTTGCCGATTTAATTAACAGCCGGGATAATATTACGGGTGACCACATTAAGAATACCAGTAAATATGTGCACATTATCGCTGACAAACTGCGCAGCCAGCATATTTTTAAGGAACTTGATGATGAAACTTTTTATCAGAACGTCGTGCGTTCAGCAACCATGCATGATATCGGTAAGATTGCCATTCCGGATGTGATCCTGAATAAGCCGGGACGTTTTGAACCGGCAGAATATGAAATCATGAAACGTCATGCCGCCCTGGGTGGCGAAATTTTGGACCAGGTTCTGGCCGGCATGGGTAACCCCGCTTATTACAAGGTGGCCCGCAATATGGCGGTCTATCATCACGAGAAATGGGATGGTACCGGTTATCCGGAAGGTAAAAAGGGTGAGGAGATTCCTCTCTGTGCCCGGATCATGGCGGTAGCGGATGTGCTTGACGCCCTGATTTCCGTGCGGCCTTACAAAAAGGCTTTTCCATTGGATGAGGCGTATGCCATTATTGACAAAGAAGCAGGGCACCAGTTTGATGCCCGGGTAGTGCAAGCTTTTGATCTGGCGCGGCCGGACATTGAGAAGGCACAGAAGCATTAGGATAAATTTTCAGCAGGAAACAGGAGGCATGATGATGCTAACCGCAGAGAAGCTACGTTTCTATCAAAAAGTTTTTGATGACGCACCGGTGGCTTATGCCATCATGGAACTGCAGCTGGGCGAGCATCAAAAACCTCAAGATATAATTTTCCGGTATGTGAATCAGGCTTTCGCCTCCATGTACAAATTTACAGTAGCAGAGTTTTTGGGTAAAACTTACAACAGGGTGATGCACAAAGAAACCAGCTGGCTGCAGACTTTTGCTGTTACGGCCACGACGGGTAAAGCGACGCATTTTAGTTTGCTGCTGCAGGAACACAACCTGTATGTACATGTGGATTGTTATCAGCTGGAGTTGGGATTATGCGGCTGCCTGGTCACGGATATTTCGTCAGAAGGTAATATGTCCCAGCAGCTGCTGATGGAGCAGGAAAGTTTTGAAGCAGCTTTAAATAGCACCGGCCTGCACCACTGGGTGTACGACATCCAGCATCAGCGTTCGTTGCAGTCCATGAGTTCCCAGCGTGAGCTGGGCTTGTCCGGCGTGATGGAAAATTATCCCCAGTCCTTCCTGGATACGGGGATGATCCTGCCCAAATACTGGAACCTGTATCTGGACATGCATAAAAAGGTACGGGAAGGGGCCAAAGAAGTTACAGGCGAGTATCAGATCTGGCCGCCTTCCGAACCATATCCTCACTGGGAAAAGCTGGTTTATAAGACTATCTTTAACGAGAAGGGCGAACCGGTGAAAGCGGTGGGTACGGCTATCAACGTCTCGGACCGCAAATATCTGGAAGAACGGTTCCGGGATTTCCTCATGCACCATCGCCGGGTACTGCAGTCCAGGACGGACGCCTTCCGGCTTAATATTTCCAAAGATACCATTGTCCCTCTGAAGGATCAGATGGGCTTTTTTAAAAGCCATGGCCGTATGACTATGAACCATTTCTTTGAACTTTCGGCCCAAAATATCCAGGATGAGGTCAGCTTAAGACGCTACCAGAAATTGTTCAGCCAGGACAGTCTGCTGGAGATTTATAAGAAGGGTGTTAAAAAGGCAGATTTAATTTGCTATTACGATATTCCGGAAAGCGGTAAAAAATGGCTGCGCATCTGCGTGGACATGACTCGTGATCCGGCTACCAGCGATATCATTGGCATTACCTATTCACAGGATCTGACAGAAATAAAATTAAATGAACTGGCTCTGGAGCTGATGATTGGCAGTACCTATGAACTGATGCTGCGGGCCGATTATAAGACGGGCAAGTACGTAATCTTTGTCTACGACGGTACCGTGCAGAAGGTGACCAAGCGCGGCAATGATATTTTCTCCTATCTGCATTTAGGAGAACACCGGTATCTGGGCTGGAGTGACGAAGATGTATCCCTGGCCGGTATCTGGAAACGTTTACAGGAGAACAAAGAATTTCGTGCTTATTACGAAACCAGGGACGGCAAGGTTAACCGGGTCAAGAAATTACATTTTTATCTTTTGGACGCGGCCGCCGGACAATTTTGTTTGGGATGCCGCGATGTTACCTACGAAGTTTATGGGGTTAAGAATTAACTGGCTCCTCACCGGTTTTTACGGCTGCAGGTTGCACCAGGTTTTGCATAAAAAATATCATTTTTATAAAAATAGCAGGGTGGCTCCGCAGGCCACCCTGTTTTTTATCAGAGAGGGAAAAACCGCTTTTTATGGTTGGAAGTGTTATAATATTTTCAGAAGCTTGGAGAAAATTTTGTACCGGGAGGCGTGATGATGATTAGATATAAATATTTATTAATGGTGATGTTGGTCCTCTTAGGCATGGGCGGTACGGCAGGTGCGGCGGCTAAAACTGCGGCGCCGGCCAAGACTCCCTGGCAGGAAATTCCTTTTAACACTATCGAAGGCGTGCGTACCGGCAGCGTGGAAGATAACCAGGGGAAGACCGGCGTGACGGCGCTGTTATTTACTCCGGGGGCCCGGGGCGGTATCGATATCAGCGGCGGCGGTCCGGCTTCCCGGGAAACACCGCTCCTTAATCCTATGACGGCGGAGACACCGGTAAATGCTTTGCTGCTGTCCGGCGGCAGCGCTTTTGGTCTTGCAGCTTCTACGGGAGCTATGACTTATCTGCGGGAACATGACCAGGGCGTGGATACGGGTTATGCCAAAGTCCCCATCGTGTGCCAGTCCTGTATTTTTGATTTAAGTTACGGCAGCAACACGGCGTATCCGGATGCGGCGCTGGGATATGCGGCCTGTGTGAAGGCCGAGGCTAACGATCCTAAAAGTGGTAATTTTGGCGCGGGCACCGGCGCTACCGTAGGCAAATTTATTTCTATGAAGCAGTCCATGAAAGGCGGCCTGGGTTTTTATGCGGTACAGGTAGGTACCTTAAAGATTGGCGCCGTGGTGGTAGTAAATGCTTTCGGCGATATTTACGATCCGGAGACCGGCGCGAAGATTGCCGGTTTGAAAACTCCGGACCGGCAGGAATTTTTAGACGGACCGGCGGAGTTTTATAAGAACATCCAGCCCCGCAATTTATTCAAAGGTAACACTACTATCGGCGCCATCGTGACCAACGGCGATTTTAGCAAGGCCGAGCTGAATAAGCTGGCCTCCATGACCAGGGGCGCTTACTCCCGCTGTATTAAACCGGTGGGCACTATGATTGACGGCGACAGCATTTATGCTTTCAGCTGCGGCAAAGTCAAAGCCGATGTGAACGTGGCCGGGACCTTGGCGGCAGAAGTTATGGCCCAGGCTATCGCCACCGCCGTAAAGTCCTCCCAGCTTCCGGATGCGGAATTTTTGCCATATTGCCGGTAAGGAACGGATGTAAAAAATAATTTATTTTACAACGGCTGCAAAATTATTTTGCTAAAAATCAAAGCGGTTCTTCGAAATTAATCGGAGAACCGCTTGTTTTAATGCGCGTCATTGCTGCCGGCCGTGTGCTTGCTTTTACCATCCTGTACCGTGCTGAGCATGAAGGCGGTCCAGGTTTTTTGGAAGAGAGCGTCCGCAGTGTTCAAGGCTTTGTTCGCTACGTCGCCGCACAATTTGTTGGCGGCCTGGCTGGTGGAACCGGCGGCCCGGTACTGAGCGTCCAGGTCCGGCATGTCTTGAATCAGGTTCAGTTCCATCTTTCGCCAGGCGCTGCGTACTGCCTGGCCGTAGCCGGTACGGTTTTGCACCGCCAGAGCGGATAAGCTCCGGAATTTCCAGTAGGCGCTGTCTTTATTATAAGTGGCGGCATCCAGGGTAAAAGCCTCCGGCATTTGGGTAACATTACCATAAAGGGGCAGGAAGATACTCATCTCCGGGTTAGCCAGCGCTACCCACATGACCTGGGGCTTATCATCACGCAGCCAGAATATATGAGCTGCCGCCGTTCTGTTGATACCGATGGCCCGGTTGTCCGGATGCGTGTTGACATTGTAGGCCGTGTCTTCGTAACGGTAGCGGAATAAGTCCATGGCCTCGGCCAGACTGATCTTGTGGTCCGGCTTTTGCAGCAGCCCATAGGTGGTGCGTACATCATAATCCCGGGCCTGGGAAGGAGAGAGTTTCCTTTGGGCGGCCCAGATGCGCAGCTGGCTGTAATCACGGCGTGGGGCGCCATAGGTGTGCGCCACATGGATCTGTCCGTTATTTTCCTGGAGGAAATGGTGTTCCCGGGCCAGTTTAACCAGGTTGGGAGAAATTCTCACGTTGGCCGTATCTGTCACATCAATATTGTCCAACATACCGTCGTTGGCAATTACAGCATAGCGGTCTTCCGGAAAACGGATAGCCGCCCACTGATGCCCGGTATAAATTTCCATGTACCAGGTTTCTCTGGCATCGGCAAAAACTAAGGCGTTGCCTTCCGCCGAACCGTATTGGGCCACCAGGTTGCCTAAAAATTCCACGCCTTCCAGAGCCGTGCTCACATAGGGAATGACGATGGTAGGCAGGATGCTTTCGTCGATACCGTTTTTCACATAAGGATCCGCGGCTAAAGCCTTGGAATTAGCATAGATGGATTCCGTGGCCGTCAGGCAAACCTGATGATCGTTAAGCACCGCTTCATCCCAGGTGCCGTAGCCGGGTTTAAGACCGGCGCTGGGCAGAGCCAGGTAACTATAACCCCGGGCCGGCAGCTGGGCCGTAAAGTTGGTTTCGGCAGAGGTAAAAGTCCAGGAACCCTGCTTGTTAAAGGCAGGCCTCCTGACAATTTTGATCACATCCAGGCCGTCGGAGTCATTGCTGCGGCCGAAGATGCGGCTGCCGTCCGTGGTCACAGCGCGTCCGGCAATAAAAGTAGTGCAGGCTAAAACTGTAATGGCGCTGACCAGGCTCAAAGTAAAAATGGTCAGCGTGCTCAGGATAATTTTACCGGTTTTCCGGGAACTAAAAATTTTTTTCATAACGCTTCACATCCTCGCCTTCGGTAGATTATTTTTATTATAACATATTTGGCAGCGCTGTTAGTAAATTGAGTGCCGCTTGACAAGTTTTATTTTTGTGCCTATAATAAATCAAACGATTGATTTAATCAAATGATTTAAAAAAGCGGAGGCACGATCATGGAAAAAGATGCGAAAGAAAAGTTACTGGCGGCGGCGCTGCCTTTGTTCCCCCAATATGGTTATGCCGGCGTGTCTATCCGGGCCATCGCGGAAGCGGCCGGGGTCAACAGCGCGGCGATTTCTTATTATTTTGGCGGCAAGGAAGGTTTATACGGCGCCGTCCTGGAGCGACTCTTTGTTCCGGTGGATAAAGTGGTGGCCGCCAAACCGCATTGCCAAAATGGCGCGGACTTTGTCCATCTTTTTGCGGAACGGGCCGTGGCCATGCATAAAGAAAATCCCTATTTAGTAAAATATATGTACATGGAAATGATTAACCCGACCAAATTTTGTGACAGCATCGTCAAAAAACATTTAAACGGGGTCTACCAATTTTTGTCTGCCGGCGTGCAACAGGCCGTGGACCAGGGCGAATTTCGCCCGGATCTGGATGTGGGTTACGCGGCCTTTTCCCTGTCGGCCCTCATCAATATGTTTTTTGTGGTAAAGCCGATTCGGGAACGGGTAATTAAACGTCCCGGCACCGAGGTTGCTTATGTGGAACAGGCGGTGTCCATCTTTTTGCAGGGAGTAAGGGGGCAGGAACATGTCTCTCAACATACCTAAACGCATCATTATCGCCATAGTGATCCTCATCCTTTTGGCCGGCGCGGCCATCTACAAAGTTTACCGGCCGCAAAGTCAGGGCATCACCGCTACCGGCACTATTGAAGTCACCAAGGCGGATATTACGCCGAAAGTGAGCGGTTATATCCGGGGCTTAAAGTTTGACGTGGGCACCAAGGTACAGGCCGGTCAGACGGTGTTAACCATTGAGCGGAAAGATTTGGCGGCCCAGCTGGTGCGGGATCAGGCCTCCTTAGCCAAAGCCAAGACGCAGCTGCGGGAACTGGAAAACGGTTCCCGGAGCCAGGAAGTCCTGGAAGCGGAGGCGGCGGTGCAATCTGCAGAAGCGGTAGCGGCCAACGCCCGGAAAGATTATAACCGGTACGCCACTTTGTACAGCCAGGGCGCCATTGCCGCCCAGCAAATGGATACGGCCCGGCTGAACAAAGAAGTAGCCGACCGGTCTTTGAAAACAGCGCAAGCCAAACTGAGTCTGGTGCAGGAAGGTAACCGCAGCGAAACCATCCAGGCCCAGCGACAGGAAGTGGAACAGGCCCAGGCGGTGCTGGAGGCCAGCCGCAGCCAGGTGGCCGACACGGTGGTAACTTGTCCGGCGGACGGTTTGATTTTGAGCAAGAATTTTGAAGACGGTGAATATGTGACCGCCGGCGCGCCTATCGCCACTTTGGGCGAGATGCAGGATTGCTGGGTCAAAGTGTACGTGGATTCCGGCAGTCTGGGAAAAATTCAGGTGGGGCAGGCGGTAGAGGTGCGGGTGGATGCTTTCCCCGACCGCAAATTTACCGGCAAGATTAAAGAAATCAGTCAGAACGCCGAGTACACGCCCCGGCAAAGTATTACCAAACGGGAAAGAGCCAACATGGTTTTTGCCGTCAAGGTAAAACTGGATAACAGGGAGGGCATCTTTAAACCGGGTATGCCGGCGGATGTGGTAATTTTATGAAGCCGGAACTTTTAGCTATCGAGACCAAGGGACTGACCCGGCGTTTCGGGACCCGGACGGCGGTGGACCATGTGAACCTGGCCATCAGGCCCAAAAGTATCTACGGTTTTTTAGGTTCCAACGGCGCCGGTAAATCTACCATGATCCGGATGCTGTGCGGCCTCTTGCTGCCGGATGAGGGTACGGGCACCATCATGGGGCAGGATATTGTCAAAGACCGGGACGCCATCCGCTACCAGATTGGCTACATGTCCCAAAAATTCAGCCTCTATCCGGACCTGACGGTTTTGGAAAACCTGAATTTTTATGCCGGCATGTACGGCTTAACCGGCCCGGTGAAAAAAGAACGGATTGAGGCCATGTTGGTCATGTCTGACCTTACGGACAGAGAAAATCAGCTGGCGGGAACCTTGTCCGGCGGCTGGCGGCAGCGTCTGGCTTTGGGCTGCGCTATTTTGCACAGACCCCAGGTGTTATTTTTGGACGAACCTACCGGGGGCGTGGATCCCATGGCCCGCCGTTTATTCTGGGAAATCATCAGCGAGCTGGCGGAAGCCGGGACCACGGTTTTGGTGACCACGCACCTGATGGATGAGGCGGAACGCTGCGACAAGGTGGGTTTCCTTTTTGACGGCAAGCTGATGGTGGACGATGCGCCGGCCAAGTTAAAACAAACTTTGCAGGGCGTGCTGCTGGAAATTAAAACCAATCAGCCGCTGCTGTTAAAAAAACAGCTGCAGGAACAGCATGCGCCGGCCCGGGATCTATATCCCTACGGCACGGCTTTGCATGTACTGGCGGCGCCGGCGGACCTGCCGGCTTTTGCCGCGTATCATCCGGAGCAGATCCGGCCCACGCTGGAAGATGTGTTCGTGTATTATCTGCGGCAGTTTAGAGGGGAGGAGCAGGCATGATCCGTTTAAAGGCGCTGCTCGTTAAAGAATTTTTGCAGATGCAGCGGGACAAGGCGGTTATCTTTATGATGATCCTGATTCCCGTGATTCAGCTGCTGCTTTTTGGTTTCGCCATCAACACCGACGTGAAACATCTGCCCACCATTGTTTTTGACCAGTGCCTGCAGGAAGAGAGCCGGGATTTATTATCTTCGTTCACGGCCAGCGGGTATTTTGACGTGAAGGAAGTAGCCACAAGTTACGACCAGGTGAATGCCGCGGTAGATTCCGGCCGCGCCAAGGTGGGCATCAGCATCCCACCGGATTTTGCGGAAAACTTAAAACACGGGCGCACGGCGGCGGTACAGGTCATCGTGGATGCCTCGGATTCCATGACGGCGTCTTCCGCCATCAGCGCGGCGCAAGTCATCGGGCAGCTAAAATCCCAGAACATTATTTTTAGCCGCTACCAGCAGCTGACCGGGCAGAAATTACAAACGCCCTACGATATCCGTATCCGTCCCTGGTACAATCCGGATTTTGTGTCCGCTTATTATATGGTTCCCGGTATCTTGGGCATCGTCCTCACCATGACCATGGTCATGGTAACTTCCATGGCCATCGTGCGGGAACGGGAAGTGGGCACCCTGGAGCAGCTTTTGGTAACGCCCATGAAATCCCACGAGCTGATGCTGGGCAAGATTATTCCCTACGTTTTCGTAGGTTACATCCAGGCTATCATCGCCCTGTCCGTAGGCGTGCTGGTTTTTGACCTGCCTATTAACGGCAGCCTGGGCTTGTTATTTATCCTGACCACGCCGTTCATCGTGGCCTCTTTGGCCTTGGGAATTTTAATTTCTACGGTGGCCCGGACCCAGATGCAGGCCATGCAGCTGTCCTTTTTCGTGCTGCTCCCCAGCGTACTGCTTTCCGGTTTCATGTTCCCCCGGGAAGCCATGCCCACCTTTTTCTATTACATCGGCGATTTAATCCCCGCCACGTATTTTCTGGAAATCATGCGGGGCATAATCCTGAAAGGTATCGGCATCACGTACCTGTGGTCCCAGGCGCTGTCGCTGTTAGCTTTTATTCTGGGCGCTTTTATCGTCAGCATGTTAAAATTCCAGGACAAGGTGGCGTAAAAGTTTTACCGGCGGTGGTTTAAAAATAAATT
This sequence comes from Acidaminococcaceae bacterium, assembly GCA_022484685.1. Taxonomy (GTDB): domain Bacteria; phylum Bacillota; class Negativicutes; order Acidaminococcales; family Acidaminococcaceae; genus JAKVKY01. The sequence goes on from JAKVKY010000004.1 coordinate 22,212, forward strand.
TGCTGCAAGCGTTAGCTTGTGGAAAAAATAGAAGCGGTCCTCCGATTTTTTTCGGAGAACCGCTTTGGCTTATTTTTGCCAAAAATCTTTTACGAAGCCCTGACGGGCCAAAAAATTCCGGAAGCCCATCATGCAGGAATAGTTGAGCAGGAGGAAAACGGGGGCATCGCTGCTCTTGATAAGTTCTAACAGCTGGGGAAAAGCGGCGGCGTGTTGGATGTCTGCTTCCGGCAGCCCCGCTTTTTGTAAGTGCGCGGCCACCTGCGGGGCGCCGTCGCCTAAGACGATGGCCCGGCCCAAAAGCGGACGGTATTTTTTAAATTCCACTTTGTCCAGCCAGGTCAAATCCCGGCCGTCTTCGCCGTGATTGTTAATGCCAAAAGCCAGCCGGTATTTGATCGGCGCTGCGGCCAGGTAGGCCAGGGTCAGATTCAGGCCGGTGGCATTCTTGGTCAGGTTCATGGTTATCTCGGCGCCGTCCAGACTAATTTTTTCCATCCGGCCGTAGGGCGGCGTAACTTTTTGTACAGCCTGTACCGCTGCGGTCAGCGGTAAGTTTAACGCTGCGGCGGCGGCACAAGCTGCGGCGGCGTTGTGCAGGTTATAAGTGCCGGGCATGGCCAGCTGCACCGGGTACGCCTGACCGTTGACTAAAATTTTATGCTCCCGGACGGCGTAAGTGAAGACGCGCCCGGAGTTTTCTGTAGTCTGCAGGGCGGCCGTGTAAGGATTGTCCAGATTGAGGCACAGCAGGGCGGGAACCCGGGCCGTAACTTTTTTAAACAGCTGGCCGATATGCGCTGCCGTTCCCAGACGGTCGACCTGATCTGCCACGATGGTGGTAAAAACCAGTACCTGTGGCTGTACCAGCCGGCAAATTTTGGCCAGATACAGTTCGTCACATTCGATGACGGCCAGTTTTTGAGGAGCGCGGCGCAGCAGATTATTTTTGAGAACGAAGGTAGAGGTTATGCCCAGTTCTGTGTTGGCGCCTTCCGTATTGGCAAAATACGGCAGTCCCAAACTTGCCAGGATGCCGGCGATCATCCTGACAGTGGTGCCTTTGCCGTTACTGCCGGTGACGATGATAGTTTTTACACCGGCGGCCCGGCGCGTCAGGATATCCGGACAAATTTTGCGGGCCAGCTTGCCGGGGAAAGCCGTGCCGCCCGTATGCCGGCGCCGGCAGCCCCATAAAGCTGCGTAAGCAGCCAGGTTAGCCACGATTTCTTTACAGTAGTTTAACATTTTTATAACCAGCACAAGTTTGTAACTTGTAAATTAAGGACGCACGTACAGAATTTAGGGTGCGAGTCGCTCTTTAAAAATTCCGCCACAGGATTAGGGAGCTTAACTGAAAACCGTATTTTTCGTAGAGCTTGATGGCCGGGTTGCCCGCCACCACTTTGACCATCATCAGTTTAACGTTGCGTTTCTGGAAACTGGCAATGGCCCAGTCCATCAAAAGTTTGCCCAAACCACGGCCCCGGTATTTGCCCAGGACGATTAAAATATCTAAAGTGCCATCCGTGCCTGCAAAATTTAATTTACAAAAGCCGGCGATTTCCCCTGCTTCTTCCACCACCCCGATCAAGGATTTATGTTCATCCAGATCTTCCTTGAACCAGACGAGACGGTCGTCGTCCGTGCCCCGGGGGTACGCGCCTTTAAAATGCAGCGACACCTTGTTGTGATACGCTGCCAAATCCTGCAGACACGGACGTAATCGGTCCACCTCGTCCGCCCTTATCTCTCGTACTACTGCCATCAGTATCCTTCCTCCTTCCGAAGTGTTACTTGTCCATCAGTCCCTGTTTGTTCCGCATGATTATTGGCCTCCACATAATCCACAAATTTCTGCACCAGGCTGGGCAGAATTTTTTTCTTTAAGGTATAAATCTTCTGCTCGATATACAAACTCTTTTCGTCCAAGCGCACGGCGAAACAACCTTCCGGCGCTTCTTCCGGACCTTCCAGGTTTACCACCGCCAGGGCCAGACCACAGGACGCTAACGCCAGCGGCGTGTTGCGGGTAGTGGCGCCCAGCAGTATCCGGGGCACAAAATCGTAAGCCTCGCAGGCTTCGGTAATCAAAGGCTGGCTCACAAAGTTGGCGCACAAAGGCGCATCCCGTAAATCCCGGCAGGTATAGGTTTCCGCCTGGCCGTTCAGCCAGGGATTATTTTTGCGGCCCACCACATAAAAACTTTGCTGGGTCCGGGCCAGGATCCTAAACTGATGCGGTTCCGGCAAAGGCGCATTGGCTACGCCTACATCCGCCATACCTTCGTTCAGCTGCCGGATCTGGTCCAGCACCGGCGCTTCGTAAACCTGGTAGCGTACCTGGGGATAAAGTTTGATAAAACCCTGCAGGTCATGGCGGACAAAATGGGGCGCCAGGGCGGTAGAAACGCTCAGCTTGAGCAGTCCTGCCAGACCGGCGGCGCAGTTTTTAATTTCCGTGCGGGTGGTATCTTCCACCGCGCACAAATATTGCGCCTGCTTAAAAAAGACACGGCCCGCATCGGTCAGGTCCAGGGTCCGCTGACCCCGTCCCATTAAAAGCAGCTTGGCGCCGTACTCTTCTTCCAGGTGGCGCACCTGGTTGCTGAGCGCCGACTGCGCCAGACATAATTTCTCGGCTGCCGCGGACAGGCTGCCCGTTTCTACGATGACCACAAAATTCCGGTAGTAACTAAAATCCATGACGGAGCCCCCTTTAATAAATATCTCCCTTAAAGATATTTTATCACAAAAACAAATATTTTACATATATTTCTTTTGGCCTTATACTTGTATAAGGAGCTTACTGACCTTTTTGGAGCAGCTCCGCTAGCGAAAAAAGAAAGCGGGTCTTGATATGGCTTCTCAGCAACACAGTAAAGGGCGGCACACCCTGGCCGTCATTGCCGGACCGGCAGCATTTGCCTTAATCCTTCTGGCCGGACAAAATTTATTTGGCTTTAAACAGGCGGCGGCTTTGGGTACCATCGTCTGGATGGGTTTGTGGTGGATCACCACGCCGGTGCATATTTCTGTGACGGCGCTGCTGCCCATCGTGGTCAATGCGTTTTTTAATCTGGTTCCTATGGGCGGCGTGGTCTCCCAGTATTTCTCCGAGATCATCGTGCTGCTGTTAGGCGCCGATTTAATTTGTTTAACCTGGACCGTCACCGGTTTGGATAAAAGGTTGTCCCTGAAGACTCTGTGTCTCATCGGACCTTCCTTGAAACAGCAGATCCTGGTGTGGCTCTTTGCCTCAACCATCCTTTCCATTTTCCTGCCCAACGCCGTGGTCTGCACCATCATGCTGCCGGTGGCGGTTTCCATGTTAAAATTCGTCGGTGAAAAAGATATGCAAACTTCCAAACTCGCCGTGCCCATCCTCCTGGCTATTACCTGGGGCGCCGGTATCGGCGGGTTTGGCTCCCCCTTAGGCGGCGCCGCCAACCTGGTAGGCATCAGCTACATCGAGCAGCTCACCGGCCGGGAGTTCATGTACATCGAATGGGTCATCCGTTTCCTGCCCATCCTTTTCGTCATCATGCTGGTCAACCTTTTTTACTTGTATTCCATCAAATTACCGGTGGACCATGTGAGCGGTACCAAATCTTATTTTAAAGAAACTTACGATAAGCTGGGGAAGATGGGCCGGGGCGAAATGCTCAGCCTGATCCTCTTTGTCTCTGCTACGGTCTTAGCCTTCGTCCGTCCCTTGTACGCAGGAATTTTACCGGGTATGAAACCGGCTTACGTGTTCCTGACCTTGGGCCTGGTTGCTTTTCTGATCAAGGATGAAAAAGATGAACCTTTGATTACCTGGCCCCAGGCAGTAAGCGGGGTCATGTGGGGTATGTTCATCCTCTTCGGCGGCGGCCTGGCCCTGGGCAAGATTGTCACCGATACCGGCGCGGCGGCCAAACTGGCCGAGCTTATCGCGCAGACGAATTTGACCGGCGGTCTGGGCACGGTGGCCCTCTTCGTAGTTTTCTCCTGCGGCCTCTCCGAAATTTCCAGCAACACCGGCGCCGCAGCTATCTGCTGCCCGGTGGTTATCAGTATCGCCAAGGCGCTGGGCTTGAACCCGCTGCCGTATTTGTTCGTCACCATCATCGGCTTTAACAACGCCTACATCCTACCGGTTTCCATCCGTGCCATCACCGTGGGTTACGGACTCAGCCCGGCCGTGATGATGAAACACGGCGTGCGTCTGGCGCTGTGCACCATGACCGTCATCACCCTGTTAAGTTACGTGCTCATCAATTACTGGCCGTTATTTAATAAGGTGTGAACTTAAAACTAAAACCTCCGGTGCGACTACCTGCTTGGGGCAGGAAAATTCGCAGCCGGAGGTTTTTTTATTAAGAAGTTGCGATAAAGTAAATCATAATTATTTTACTTATTATTCTTTAATGTAGTATAATAATTTAAAACCTATAAAAGTAGATAATAAAATAGGAATACGCGAGGAAAGCTGACCATGGAAAAAAATAGCACCGCCGCAGAAAAACTTCAAACCGCCAACGCCCGTATTCAAGAACTAGAGGATAAGCTACAGGAAAAGGAGCACTCTTTCCGGGAACTTTTAAGTTATTCGGAAATCTCCTATTTTGTGTATTACCCCCGTTTGCACCGTTACGAAGCGCCCTTGATGCCGGAGATGATTAAGGAAGTCCCGACCAGCATGGACAATTATCCGGAAACCTTCATGGAGTATACGGAATTATCGCCGCAAGACCGCCGGATTTACAGCGAGATGGTCCAAAAAATAGATGCGGGCGCTCCGGAAGCCGAATGTACCGTGCGTATGAAATACCAGGGAGTTTATTACTGGTTCCACGTCCATCTGCAGAACCGTCTGGATAATCAGGGTAAACCGCTGAAAGCTTTGGGTTATGCCGTGCTGGTAGATCAGCTGAAGGCCGCAGAAAAAATGCTGACCCAGGAACGTTTAAAGATGCAGTACCTGGCCGGGGACATTCTGGCCAGTTCCTGTTTCAGTGTCAGCCGTGATTATAATAAAAGCATCAATACTAATGAGTACTTAAAATATGCGCCGCAAGTTTCTGAGGCCATCATGGCCGAAGCCTTGCAGGTAGAGCCGGAAATTGCCAAGCAAAATCCGCAAACCCGGGCTATCCTGCTGGCAGCCGCGGCACAGGTTCCGGATGCGGAGCAGCGCCAGCAGTTCCTCAAGAAATTCAGCCACGCCGGCATGTTAAAAATATATAGTGCCGGCACCCGGGAAATCAATCTGGAATACAGGCGTCAAACCGGTAAGGGTCTCATCTGGGTCCATACCCAGGTTGTCCTGCTGCCCGATCCGGATAGCGGAGATATCCTGGCCTTTTACTATACCCGGGATATTGACGAAGAAAAAATCCTGCGGGAAGTCATGTCCAGCCTGATTACCTTCGGTTTTGACAATGCGGCGTATGCCGACCTGCAGACGGAAACGGTCCGCCTGGTTAAAACACGGCCCGAAGCTTTGGCCCAGCCGGCGGAAACCTGTATGTTCCGGGATATTGTCGGTTTCTATGTGCCGCATTATGTTTATCAGGAAGACCAGGAACGCTGTCGTTCTGAATTTACTTTAAAAAATATCCGGGAGCAGTTAGAAAAGACCTCAACCTATTCCGTTTATTTTCGCCTGAACGATGACCGCATGCCGAAAGAAAAACCTTACCGGTACATGCGCATGTTATTCTTTTACTTAAATACCGAAAAACGTTATTTGGTTTTCTGCCGGTCAGATATTACTGAGCAAATTGAAAAAGAACAGCAGCAGCGCTTAAAGTTAGCACAATCCATGCGGCAGGCAGAGATGGCCAATGCGGCCAAGACTAATTTCCTGGCCCGTATGAGCCACGATATCCGTACGCCTTTAAACGGCATCATGGGTATGACCAGCCTGGCCCTGGACGAAAAACTGCCGGACGCCGCCCGGGAATATCTGCACAAGATTGATGCCAGCAGTCATTTTTTACTGGCGCTCATTAATGACATCCTGGATATGTCTAAGGTGGAAAGCGGCAAATTAGAACTGCATCCGGAACATTACGAGAACCAGGAGCTTAACCGGTACCTGGAGGCGGTAATCGTACCGCTATGCCAGGCTAAAGATATTACTTTTAAGGTACAGCATCCTATTACCAGTTATACGCTGCTCCTGGATAAATTGCGCTTTAACCAGATTTTATTTAACCTGTTATCCAATGCCGTCAAGTTCACACCTAAAGGGGGACATGTCAGTCTGGTCTTTCATACGTATGAGATTACGCCCACCAGTTTAAAAATGGATGTCACGGTGACGGATAACGGCATCGGTATCGATAAAGCTTTCCAGAAAAAACTTTTCCAGCCGTTTGAACAGGAGTCTGCCAGCAATAATTCGGCGCGCACCGGTTCCGGCCTCGGTTTATCCATCGTCAAAAGCCTGGTGGAACTTATGGGCGGCACCATCACGGTTCACAGCAGCAAAGGTCGCGGTTCGGAATTCAAGATTCAGCATTTGCCCTGTGCCATCGTGCCTGCCGTGGCAGAACCTGTGGCCCCCCAAAGCTGCTCCGTTTCCCTGCAGGGAAAACAAATCCTGTTAGCGGAAGATAATGCCATCAATGCGGAGATTATGACGCGTTTGTTAGAAAAGAAGGGCGCCCAGGTCACCGTGGCTTCGGACGGCCTGCTGGTGGTGAAGCAATATGCGGATTCTGAACAATATACTTATGATGCGATCCTGATGGACGTGCAGATGCCGAATCAGGATGGATTAGCTGCCACGCAAGCTATTCGCAGTTTGAATCGTCCGGATGCGCACACCGTACCCATCATCGCCCTGACTGCTAATGCTTATGACGATGATGTCCGTGCTTGTTTAAAGGCCGGCATGGACGACCATCTGGCTAAACCGGTGGCCACGGAGGTACTCTATGAGACTTTGCAAAAATGGGTTAGCAATACGGCCCCGAAAAAATAAGTGACTCTTCCTAGTTAGCTCTTGACTAAATGCCTAAAAATGTGGATAATATTATAGTAACTTAATAGTGCCACTATAGCTCAGTTGGTAGAGCATCGCATTCGTAATGCGAGGGTCGCAGGTTCAAATCCTGTTGGTGGCTCCAATAAAAATTAACGGGTTTCCGAGATTGCGGGAACCCGTTTTTTGTGCTTGGCTTTTTAGTTCCTTATGGAGTTGGCATGAGCTAGTACAAGTTAGCTATCATTCTTTAAACGTACCTGCCATATGGGTACGGCCCCAGTCACAAATAGCATTGATAACAGGTGCTAAGCTGGTGCCGCGTTCAGTCAGGGAATATTCTGTCTTAGGCGGAACAACGGGATAAACCTTGCGAATAATATATTGCCCGGCTTCTAATTCCCTAAGCTGTTGTGATAACATTTTGGGCGTTGCCTGAGGTAAGTATTTTTGCAATTCATGGAAACGGAGAACTTTGTCTTCCAGAAGATGGTAAAGGATAATAGCTTTGTATTTACCACCAATCTGACTGATGGTGGCCTCTACAGGACAATTATAAAGTTCTTTGTTCATAATATATTCCTCCATTTTATACTATCTTTTTAGGTAGTATATATCTAAAAAGTGCATTCTAGCATTTTTTATATTTTGCGTTATAATAATACCACAGAAGGTTTGTTGACGCAATATCAGAGGCAATACAATGACGTTAAATATAAAAAATATGGCCAAGCCAAATAAAATGGCGACTATGCCGGTACATAGTCTGCTTCTGGATATGGCAGGACCAATGATGATTTCTATGTTGGGACAGGCACTTTACAATGTGGTAGACAGTTATTTCGTTTCCCACATGCCTGATACTGCTGTTATTACTGCGGTGGGAGACAAAGCTGTTAATGCCCTGACGCTAGCTTTTCCCATTCAGATGCTGATGATAGCTGCCTGCGTTGGGACAGGTGTTGGTATAAATGCCGGACTGGCAAGAAGTTTTGGTAAGGGTGACAGAGAGAAAGCCAGCTATACGGCTGGGAATGCCATTTTTGTAAGTTGCTGCTATTATATCGCCTGTTTGCTTTTTGGTTTGTGGGGGACAAAGGCATTTATTTTAACCCAGACCAATAATCCGATTATCGGCAATATGGCAGTGGACTATTTACGAATTGTTACCATCTGGTCCATGGGGACAATCTTGTATATGTGTCTGGAAAAAATAATCATGGCTACTGGGAATACGGTAATTACAATGACGGCACAACTAGCCGGTGCTATTACTAATATTATTCTTGATCCAATTATGATTTATGGCCTGTATGGCTGTCCGATATTAGGTATCAAGGGAGCAGCCATTGCCACCGTCATGGGACAGTTTGTTTCGTTAATTATCATCCTGCATTTTTACTTTACACGCACCCTGCCTTTTGATAAGGCATGGCATTGTTTGGAACCAAGAGCTGATATCCTTAAAAATATCTACGTCGTTGGTGCTCCAGCTATCCTGATGCAGATTTTAGCCCCTTGCATGACTTACGGTATGAATTTAATCTTGGGTTCTATCTCCACTTCAGCTGTAACTGCCTATGGCATTTATTATAAATTGCAGAATTTTATTTTTATGCCAGCTTATGGATTGAATAACGCTTCTATACCTGTAATCTCTTACAATTATGGAGCAAAAGAAATTAGACGTGTGCGTGATAGCATTAAATACGCACTTATCATGGTTACAGTCATCATGGTGGCCGGCTTTGTGATCTTACAACTTCTGACCATGCGCATCTTGGGTCTCTTTTCCTTAGCGGCAGCATCTATCAGTTTGTGCGTGCTGGCGGTGCGGATCACAACATGGAGCTTTTTATTTGCGGGTTTTAATATCATTCTGCAAGGAGTTTGTCAGGCTTTAGGCAACGGTTTCTATTCCCTGGTAATTTCCCTTTTAAGGATGATAGTTATAGTGTTGCCGCTGGCTTGGATTTTTTCTTTGCTGCCTCAGGCTAGTACCGTTGTTTGGTTTTCGCTGGCGTTGGCAGAAGCTATTGCTTGTGTGGTAGCAATTTATTTTACCAGGCGTCTGTTCAAGATGGTCAAAGGCGATTATGTCAAGTAAGTTACTAGTTTATAAATATTTAAAAGAAAAGGAGAAAAAATATGCAAAAAGATGTTGGCGCTATTATGGGTTTATACCCCACACCGGTTACGGTGGTAGGAACGGTTGTAGATGGGAGGGTTAATTTCTTAACTATTGCGCATGTAGGAGTCGTAGAGCATGGAACATTTTTAATTAGTGTTGATAAGGTTCACGAGTTTTCTGATAGAGGTATTCGTGACAACAAGACGGTTTCTGTAAGTCTGGTTAATCAGGATATGCTGGTTGCTGCTGATTATTGCGGTATTGCAAAAGGTGCTAAGACGGATAAATCGGAAGTTTTTAAATATCATTTTGACGAAGTAAAAAATGCGCCAATCGTTGATGTGGCACCAATTTCCATGACCTGTAAGGTGCTGAGTAAGTTTACGGTAGGTAATTTTACAAATTATATTTTAAAACCTGTACATACCTATGTACAGGAAGAAGTGCTCAACGATAAAGGTAAAATTGATTATGTAAAGGCAAGCCCCATCCTTTTTGAATTCCAGAATGCTCAGTATCTGAGCCTGGGCAAGGTTGTGGGACAGTGCTGGAATTACGGAAAAGGATTTCGCAATTAAAAAAGGATGGCATGGCGATTATGAAATTTGAGTTTGCACATAATAATTTTAATGTTTTGGATTTAAAAAAGAGTTTAGCCTTTTATAAAGAAGCACTAAAATTAAAAGTTAAACGTACATATGAAGCCCCGGACGGAAGTTTTGCTTTAGCTTATCTTAGTGATGGGGTGACTTCTCATGAATTGGAACTGACCTGGCTTAAAGATAGAAAAGAAGCATATAATTTGGGAGATAATGAATTTCACCTGGCTTTTCGAGTGGATGATTTTAAAGCGGCTCATAATAAGCATAAAGAAATGGGTTGTATAGTATATGAAAATGAGGCTATGGGTATTTATTTTATTGCTGACCCTGATGGTTATTGGTTGGAAATAATTCCTGGTTGAGTTTTTAAAGTAAATTTTATATTATTTTTAAAGGAAATGGATGATAAGATGAAAAAAATAGTAGTTTTTATTATTATGGCTATGGTTGTATTGGCTAGCGTAACTGCATTTGCAGCGACCCCTTCTAAAGGGAAAATTTTATTGGTAGCTTCTAGTGAGAATACCATGGAATTACAAGATCATAGTAAGATGGCTGTAGGTTTTTATTTAAATGAATTAGCTGTTCCAGCGCAATATTTAGCTAAACAAGGATATGAGATTGTGATGGCAACCCCTTCTGGAGCTAAACCAATTATGGACATTGGTTCTAATAGTGCTAAGTTTTTTAATAATAATGAAAAGCAGAGACAAGAAGCACTATATTTTGTAGATAACCTAAAACCAATTTCACTGCATGAGGCCGTCAATGAACTAGATAGCTTTGCTGGTATTTTTGTTCCGGGTGGTCATGCACCTATGACTGATTTAATGCAGGATAAAGATCTTTATCTAGCTTTACGCTATTTTCATGCGCAGGGTAAACCTACGGCTATGATTTGTCACGGTCCAGTAGCTTTACTAGCGGCGCTACCTCAGGCAACTGAATTCAGAAAAGCTATGGTAGCAGGGAATATTCGTGCTGCTATGGCAGCTAGTAAAGATTGGCAGTATGCTGGCTATAAAATGACAATTCTTTCCAATCCTGAAGAATTGCCCGGTGAACTTGCCAAACATACGCAAATGCCTTTCCATGTAGAAGATGCATTGCAGGTTGCTGGTGGAGCTGTAGTAGAGCAAGGCATATATACCAGCCATGTAGTCCGTGATCGTGAACTTATTACAGGGCAGAATCCAGCTTCTGACATTGCCCTTGCCAAAGAATTTGTTAAAGCATTACAGGGAAAATAAGTTTTTTCTAAGAACAACTGTCCAGCCAACAATCATGCGGTTTGGCAAAGATAAGCTAAAAACTGCAAAACAGATTCAAAAAATTCGTAATGCGAGGGCCTGTGGTTCAAATCCTGTTCGTGGCTCCAAAAAAATTAACGGGTTTCCGAAATTTCGGAAGCCCGCTTTTTGTGTTTAAAAATTTTGCTTGACTTGGAGTTACTCCAAGGATATATACTCACAGCAAGAGGTCAAGACATTATAAAAATAAAACTTATCTCGTAAACTAAATCATGTTTATTTAAAAGGAGAATAAAAAATGGCAAAGAAATTGGTGGCGTATTTTTCAGCAAGCGGGGTAACCAAGAGAGCAGCAGAGAAACTGGCCAAGCAGGAAGGCGCGGATCTTTTTGCAATCAGGCCGGTTCAGCCTTATTCGCAGGCAGATCTTGATTGGACGAATAAAAAAAGCCGTAGCACAATCGAGATGCAGGATAAAAAATCCCGGGTGGAGATTGCAGACAAGGTCAAGGATATGAGTCAGTATGATGAAATCTTTCTGGGATTTCCTATCTGGTGGGGCGTTGCGCCGCACATCATCAACTCCTTCCTTGAGCAGTATGATCTTACAGGAAAGACTATCTCTCCGTTTGCAACGTCCGGCGGCAGCGGCTATGGACGTAGTAATAACGCACTGGAGGTATCTGCCCCGGGAGCAAAGTTCCATCCCGGCAGGATGATGTAGCTATTTAGCAATACCCACACTGATACTTTTTCTTGACAATTCTAAATAATGGTGTTAACATTTGTTCATAACTTCATAAACCTTTAAAACCGTTGAGGTGGAGATAACGTCAGAAGATGTGCTTACAGAGAGTCCGGGAGGATGGGAACCGGATAGCGGCAGTCAGGCAAATGGACCACCGAGGGTGCAGTGAAATCAGGGAACTGAAAGTATCCTGCAACGTGACACTTGCGTTAAAAGCGAGGAATGTGTTAGCATTCTGCTCAACCTGCACAGCTTTGTGCAGTACAAGGTGGTACCGCAGATCTTATGACGTCTGTCCTTGCAAGGGACAGGCGTTTTTTTATGGGGTTACGGTTATCCATAGTTCGGCACATGCTAACATGGGTAACCGTAATTTTTTTTAAATGAGGAGGAAAAGAAAATGATCAGACAGGCCATTGAAAAGATTGTGAACAAAGAGGATTTGACTTACAACGAAGCGTACACGGTGATGAATGAGATTATGAGCGGGGAAACTTCGGCCACGCAAAACGCCGCGTTCCTGGCGGCGTTATCCACGAAGAGCACCAAGGCGGAGACGATTGTGGAAATCGCGGGCTGCGCTGCGGCCATGCGGGAACATGCTACGAAAGTGGTTACGGATTTGCCGGTTTTTGAAATCGTGGGTACCGGCGGCGATGGCGCCCACAGTTTTAATATTTCCACTACGGCGGCTTTGATTTGTGCGGCGGGCGGCATGAAGGTAGCTAAACATGGTAACCGGGCCGCTTCTTCCCAATGCGGCACGGCCGACTGCCTGGAAGCCCTGGGGGTTAATTTGCAGCAAAGCCCCAAAAAATGCGTGGAACTGTTAAACAAGGTGGGCATGTGTTTCCTCTTTGCCCAAAAGTATCACACCTCCATGAAATATGTGGGCGCCATCCGCAGGGAATTAGGTTTCCGCACCGTGTTTAATATTTTGGGGCCCTTAACCAATCCTGCTTCTCCGAAAACTATTTTATTAGGCGTGTATGATGAATATCTGGTAGCTCCTTTGGCGCAGGTGCTGATGAACCTGGGTGTCACCAGAGGCATGGTGGTCTATGGCCAGGATAAGCTGGATGAGATTTCGGCCAGCGCGCCTACCACGATTTGCGAATTTAAAGATGGCTGGAGCAAAACTTATACGGTGAAGCCGGAAGATTTTGGCTTTACCCGTTGTACCAAGGCAGACTTAAAAGGCGGCGAGCCTAAGGAAAACGCCAAGATCCTCCGGGATATCCTGCAGGGAACCAAGGGACCCAAGCGGGTGGCGGCGGTGCTCAATGCGGGCGCGGCGCTGTATTTGGGCGGTAAGGCGGCCACCATGCAGGAAGGTATCGCTTTGGCGGAAAAAATAATCGCGTCCGGCAAGGCCACCCAGGTCCTGGAAAAATTTATTGAGATAAGCAACAGCCCGGAAATTTAAAAGCGGATCCAAGCAAAGCAAAAGAGGTTTCCTGGGGGGAACCTCTTTTTAATGTTTGTAAAAATGCGCTAGGTCTAAAAGCCATAAGACCGCATGGTTATGCTGTTTGCAGGGGTGGTTTACACCCTAAACTCACAGGAGGCCCATAGACGTGTTTTAAAGCCTCAGGGTATACCTGGATACCTGAAAAACCGTTCTGGCGCGTCTAGTGACAGTGGACACAAAAAACGAAGGCATGGGGCTAGAGCCAAAGTAAGGACTTTTTGTCCACAAAATAAGGACAGAAAATGTTAAAAATGTTACACTTTTGCCAAATTTAGGGCTAAAAACACTACTTTTTTGAGGGTGCGGAAAAGGGAGCATTCAGCGCTGCTCCATCCCTATTTTTTACCTTTAAAACGCCTGAAAAATTGTTTTTCCATAGTCTGGCCATCATTTTTACAGGTCCCGTAATTCCAGCTTACAATTTACAAAGGTGGTGCCGTATTTTTTCAGGCGTGTTACTTCCAAAGGATTGACATTCTCGAAAGTGCAGTCCTTAAAGGTAACCTGCTGGTTGACCCACCAGTTCTGGTCATAATTTTGGGCGGCCAGGGAATATTTGGCGGCGTAATCCGCCGGGTCGCCTTTGAGGTAAGTATGAACTTTACGGGTGGGGTCCACGCTGATCTGGCAGTTGTCAAACTCCAGGCCCTGGATCTTATCGCTGGTGTTCAGGACGCTGAAATTCCCGTTATGCACAAATTTAGTCCCCACGAATTTAGTGTGGGTGACTTCGGACAGGTCTAAAAGATTATAGGTGCAGTGGTGGATATAAGAATCCTTGACTTCTAACTGATCCACGTATCTTAAGGTCAATCCGTTTTCGCCGCAGCCGTAGATATCCATCCTGTCAAATTTTATTTTTTCCGAAGCCTCCATGCGCAGCGCGTCGCCCTCGCAGCCTTTAGGCTGCTGTACGTGGCCGATGCTGAAATTTTGTAATTCCAGGTCGCTGCAGTCTTTGATCAAAAGGACGTCGCTGTCAGAGTAAGGAGAAAGCAGTTCCGTCTTGCCGGGACCGGTGGCGATAATTTTTAAATTATGCACGCCGGTGATGTACATGCGCCGTTCGTAAATATTTTTGGCGTTGCGGCTGGTAAAACCCAGAGCGTCGCTCAGTTTATAAACGCCCGGCGTCAGGAAGATGATCCTGTCGGAGCCGATACTATTTAACAGTTCCACCATGCTGGAGACGGTTATTTTTTCCACGGCCCCGGCGGTGCTGCCGCTCACAAACAGCAGCGTCAGTAACAAAACCAAAAACTTGGACATGGCCTGCTCCTCCCTTCGGTTACTTCTTAAAAAGGTTAACTTGTAAAAAATGTTAATCCCTAAAAATAAATAGCGGTAGAAACCTGCCCGCGGCGGCAGGTTTTTCTTTGTCATCTTCATTATAACCGCAAAGAAATCTGGCCGTACTGAGGCTGTCCTCAGTACGGTCTTTACTTTTTTATTTTATACTAAGCTTGAAGGAAAGTAACGAGCTGCGTAATTTTTTAGGAGGTGAGTACAGTGGCTGATACTTCTGTTAGCTACAAATGCCCTAAGTGCGGCGCGCCCCTCAGTTTTTTGCCGGGGCACGACAAGGTTACCTGCGAATTCTGCGGTAGCGAATATACTACTGCCGAGATGGAGCAGCTGTTTGCTGCTAAAGACAATCAGGCCGCGGCTGCCGGGGCTAAAGAAGCCGCCGGCGGTTCCGGGTGGGATACCAGTCAGGCGGGTACGGAGTGGCAGGCAGGCGAGACGGAGAAATTCCAAACTTTCGTATGCTCCTCCTGCGGCGCCGAACTGGTCACCGATGGCAACACCATGGCCACCGAATGTGTGTACTGCGGCAATCCGACCATGCTGCCGCAACGTTTTGACGGTTCCCTGAAACCGGATTTTATCATTCCTTTTAAAAAGACCAAGGAAGAAGCCGTGGCGGCTTTGAAAGCTTTTTACGAAGGCAAGAAGCTGCTGCCGGATGCTTTTACCGCCCATAACCGGGTGGAAGCCATCCAGAGTTTGTACGTGCCGTTCTGGCTGTTTGATTCTCAGGTCCATGCCCTGTTCCATTATGACGCCGCCAACGTGAAAATGTATCAGGAAGGCAACGACGACGTCAAGGAAACGGAACATTATAACTGCGTGCGGGAAGCCGACATCCAGTTTAAAAAGATTCCCGCCGACGGCAGCAAGAAGATGGACGACGACTACATGGACAGCATCGAGCCCTTCAATTACGAAGAGATGGTGCCCTTTACCACCGCGTATCTGACCGGCCATCTGGCGGATAAATACGACGTGACCGCGGAAGAAAGTGCGGTCCGCGCCGAGGCCCGGGTCAATGCCAGCACCAAGGCTATCATGGACGCCAGCGTGGAATTTGATACCGTTAATGTTACGGACAGCAAGATTGACAAGACCGGCGGCGACGTGAAGTACGCCATGGTGCCGGTGTGGATCCTGACCACCAAGTATGACGGTAAACCGTATACTTTTATGATGAACGGCCAGACGGGCAAATTTATCGGCAGCCTGCCTACGGATAAAGGCAAGGAAAATAAATATATGGCCATGGCTTTTGGCGCCGTGCTGGTAGCCGCGGTCATCATCATTAACGTCGTCAGCAGATTATTATAAAGGAGGTGGCAGACATGAAGAAACTTTGGAAAATCATCGCTTTAACCCTCGTAGTTGTTTTCGCAGTAGCTGCCATCGCCGCAGCTGCTCCGATTCCCATCGTGGATCCCAATAACGCCCTGACCAAGGCGGACACCAAGTCCCTGGAAGGACGCATCAAGGAACTGGAACGCAAGCATAATATCAATATCGGCGTGCTGCTGCTCACCGTACCTAACGGCAAGCAAAGCGGCGCCGTGGCCTCCGGTTATCTGACCCAGAACGGCTACGCCAATGCCGTGAACGGCGGCGTGGTTTTACTGCTGGATTTGCAAAATCACGGCTGGTACGTGGCCACCGATAAAAAGATGGAGAAGGCCATTACCGCCGAGTACGGCGTCAAACGTCTGGGTACCAATATCGTGGCCAACATGAAAAGCAGTAGTAGTCCGGCGCCGGCCATCAGAAGTTTTTTAACCGGCGTGGATGAACTGTACGGTTATTATAAAACTAACGGCAAGGCCATGACCAAGGCCAACGAAACGGCAGCCGGCGCTGCCAAACAGGAGAGCGCGGCGGCTCAGGATAAATCCCCGGGCATTTTCAGCTACCTGGCCGGACTGGTGGCTTCCGTGGCCGCTGCCTTTGGTTATCGCAGCAACCTGCGGAGCAAGATGAGCAACGTAGCTACGGCCAATACCGCGACAGAATATGTGGATGAGGAAGGCTTGAACATGACCACGTCCACGGATGAATTTGACCATACGGATCTGGTACGTACGCCCCGGGCTAACAGTAAACCCCAGGAAACCAGGGACGATGTGGTGACGGAATCTCATAACGATGACAAGAGCAGTGGCGGCGGCGGTAAATGGTAAGCACGGCCCCGCCCATATCTTAAGACTAAGGAGGCGAATTCCTATGCGAACCGGTAAACTTTTAGTGTTGACCTTGTTACTATGTTTGTTAAGCTGCATGCCTCTGCACAGTGAGGCGAAAGAAGCTGTGATCTTGGACACGGACATGGTGGACCTTTTTGATGACGGCGTGGCCATGTTGATGTTAGCCAAGTCGCCCCAGATTGATTTACTGGGCGTGACCATCGTCATCGGCAACACCTGGGTGGAAACGGGTACGGCCAGCGCCATCCGGCAGCTGGAAGGCATCAACCGCCTGGATATTCCGGTAGCGGTAGGACTGAACCGGTTGACCCGGGCCGGACGGATTGAACATATGGCCACGGAGAAAAAGATGTTTGGCCGGGGCGCGGACCCCCATCTGGGCGCAGCCGGCTATCCGGAACCAACGTCCTGGCAGGCGGCCTACCGGGCTAATTACCATGCCGAGCCTAAAGGACAACCCGTTAACGAACACGGCGTGGATTTTTTGATCAGGAACATTAAGGCCCGTCCCCACGAAATTACTATCGTTTCCATCGGCACCAGCGCCAACCTGGCGGCAGCTATCCGTCGGGCGCCCGAAATTGTGCCGTTAGTAAAACGGGTAGTTTATATGGGCGGCGCATTCTTCCAGCAGGGCAACGTGATGCCGGCGGCGGAATTTAATTTCTGGTTTGACCCGGAAGCCGCACGTACCGCACTGCGCGCTCCCTTTAAAGAACAAATCATTTTCCCGCTGGACGTGTGCGAAAAGATTCATTTTACCGCGGCCCGTTACCAGGAAGTCAAGAGTCACCTGCGTAACCCCCTGTTCCAGGAGATGTTCGCGCACCACTGGACCAAGGCGGCTTTTGACCAGGATAAAAATTATTACACCTTTGTCTGGGACGTACTGACGGCGGCCATGCTGGCCGATCCGACCCTGGTAACCGAAGCGCGCAGCTACCCGGTAGATGTAGATACCACCTACGGTCCTTCTTACGGACAATCCCTGGCTTTCAGGGGTTACGGTCCTGAAGGCACCCAGACGGCCAAGATCGTTTTCAGCGTCGACCAGGATAAATTGTGGAAGATGATTGATAATCTCTGCGAGAGTTTATAGTAAAGGCAGGAGGCAAACATGATGCGCAAACTTGTACAAAGTTTTTTACTCCTGGTCCTGGTACTGCTAAATTCCCTGGGCCTGGCCGCCGGTCTGGAACCGCTCAGTTTGCAGTTCCTGCTGGTCAATGATTTTCACGGCCAGATCCGCCAGGACGCGGAGGCGCCCGGAGCTTTAAAACTTCTGACCACGGCGGATATTTTGGTAAAAACTAATCCGGAAGGCAGTATCCTTATCGGCGGCGGCGATATGTTGTCCGGTACTTTGGACAGCAATGAATTTAGGGGACGCCCTGCCCTCGAAATGATGAACGCCATGGGTTTTGTGGCGGATGCCTGCGGCAATCATGCTTTTGATAATAACGGCAAGGTGATCCGCCAGCAGGCTCACTGGGCCAAGTTCCCCTTCCTGGCCGCCAACATCAGGGACCGGGAGGGTAATTATGCCAAGCCGTTCCAGCCTTCCGTCCTGGTGACGAAAAAAGGCGTGAAGGTTGGCATCGTGGGACTGGCCACCATGGAAACGCCGGTAAAAGCCACGCAGAGTAACATGGAAGGTTTTGTCTTTACGGATCCGGTGAAGGAAGGCAACGCGGCCATCGCCGCTTTGAGAAAGCAAGGCGCCCAGGTCATAGTTCTGGTGGCGCATATGGCTACCTCCCAGGCGAAAGATGGCAAGATTACCGGCGCTGAACTTCTGCCGCTGGTAGAAAAACTGGATCCGGTAGACGTGATCCTCAGTGGCCACAGCCATGAAGTAGTGGCCGGGTTTGTGACTGTTAACGGACGGCAGGTGCCGCTGGTACAATCCGGCTGGGCCGGCAATAATGTGGCCGGCGTCAGAGCTGTGTACGCTCCGGATTTGCAGGCCCTGACCCAGGTGCAGCCGTTTATGCAGGGCACTGCTAACACGGTACCCGCGGTGGATCCCAAACTGCAAAAACGCTTAGAGAGTTTCTTGACCTCGGTGGATAAAAAATACCGGACGCCGCTGGCGACCAACGTCAGCACTTTAGTCAGCGACCGCTGGGATCCCCAGGCTTCTGCCTGCGCCGATGTCTTTATGGATCTGCTGCGCCAGGAAACCGGCGCCCAGGTGGCGCTGTATAATGGCGGCGGTTTCAGGTCCGAGCTGCCCGCAGGCGACGTGACCCAGGTCAGCATCATGAATGTCTTCCCGTTTAACGGCGTAGTGTATACCGCCGAGCTGAAAGGCAGCGACCTGAGAAAAGCCGTGGAACACGGGCTGGACAATAAGAAATATGGTTTCCTGCGTTTTTCCGGCCTCCAAGTAATTGGCAGGGTGGACCTGCCCGAAGGCCAGCGCATCGTGGACTTGAAGCTCAGCGATGGCACGGAGGTAAAAGATGACCAGCTGTATAAGATCAGTACCAACGATTTTCTGCTCAGCGGCGGTGATGATTACAGCATGGTGAAAAATGCCACGCAGGTGGTGAAAAAAGGTTTGGAAGTGCCGTTCATGAAGAAGGCGCTGCAGAAAAAGCAGAAGCTGGATTATCATCCGGATAACCGGTTGCAGATCGTCGGCGGCAGTACCGCTGGTTCTGTGCAGCATCATAAGTAAGGCGGCACATAAATTTCTTTGAAGGAGGCAGCAAGATGGGACTTATTAAAGCGATTCAGGGAGCTGTGGGCGGCGTCTTATCCGACCAATGGCGTGAGTACTTTTACTGTGAGGGCATGGGTGCGGATGTGCTGGTCATGAAGGGCATGAAGCGGATCAGCAGCAAGGACCGCAGTTCCAATACCAGCGGCGAAGATAATATTATCAGCAACGGCTCCATCATTGCCGTGAACGACGGCCAGTGCATGATTATCGTGGAACAGGGCAAGGTGGTGGAAGTGTGCGCCGAACCCGGCGAATTTACCTATGATAAATCCACCGAGCCGACCGTACTGTACGGTGATTTGGGCCAGAACGTGGTGGACGTGTTCAAGAAGATCGGGAAACGTTTTACCATGGGCGGCGACACCGGCAAGGACCAGAGAATTTATTTCTTCAACACCAAGGAAATTGTGGGGAATAAATACGGCACCCCCAGCGCGGTACCGTATCGGGTCGTAGACAGGAACGTAGGCCTGGATGTGGATATTGCCATTAAATGTTTCGGCGAGTACAGCTACAAGGTTATCAACCCCATCCTCTTTTATACCAATGTGTGCGGCAACGTGGAGGAAGATTACCGCCGGGACCAGATTGACAGCCAGCTGAAGACGGAACTGTTGACTTCCCTGCAGGCGGCTTTCGCCAAGATTTCCGACCTGGGCATCCGTTACAGCGCGCTGCCGGGACACACCACGGAAATTGCCGACGCGCTGAACCAGGTTTTGAGCGCCAAATGGAAAGATCTCCGCGGCCTGCAGATTGTTTCTTTCGGCGTCAGCAGCGTCAAGGCCAGCGACGAAGACGAAAAGATGATTAAGGAGCTGCAACGCAGCGCAGCTTTCAGAGATCCCACCCTGGCGGCGGCCAACCTGACCGCGGCCCAGGCGGATGCAATGAAGCTGGCAGCGCAGAACAGCGGCGGCATGGGCGCAGCCTTTGGCTTTATGGGTATGAACATGGCGCAGCAGGCCGGGGGCATGAATGCCCAGCAGCTGTATAACATGGGTCGTCCGCAAGGCGGCGGTCCGGGACCGGGTATGCCCGGCGGCGCACCTCAGGGCGGCGCTCCGGCTCCTCAGGGTGGTTACGGTATGGCGGCCGGTGGTGCGGCGGGCGGTTGGGATTGTGCCTGTGGCCAGAAAAATAACACGGGCAAATTCTGCAGCTCCTGCGGCAAACCGAAACCGGAAGCGGTTCAAGGCTGGACCTGTCCGAAATGCGGCGCGGTGAACCAGGGTAAATTCTGCCAGCAATGCGGCACGCCTAAACCGGCAGGGGAACCTTTGTATAAATGTGATAAGTGCGGCTGGCTGCCGCCGGATCCCCATCATCCGCCCAAGTTCTGTCCGCAGTGCGGCGATCCCTTTGATGATAACGACGTGCAAAAATAAGCAGTAAGTACTTCGCAGCCGCAGCCGGAACGGTTATGCTTCCGACTGTGGCTGCAGGTTTTGTGGCGGTAGGCGGTCTTTCCGGGCCCGGGATTTCTTCCTGTACTTTTAAATTAAAAACGGTTGTTTAGAAAGCCCATCCTGTATTAAAAAAATTACAAGTATAGCATAATCTAAATAGTATAGTATAATATGAATAAGAGAAGTCAAGAGCAACAGAAAAATAAAATACAGGGGGGAAGCATTATGTTACGACACCAGGGGAGGCGTCTGACAGCGGCGGTCGTGACCGCAGCACTACTGGCAGGTTTTGGGGCGGTGGGCATGGCCGCAGCAGCGGAAGTGCAGCCGGAGGAACAGGAAGATCCTCCAACGGCGGTGGTGGAGAAAAATGTGCACGGCTTTACCGTGGACGGTAGTTTCCGTTATCTGTACGGGCAGGGACATTTTGAAGGGGAAAGTTTAGCGCGTACAGCGGGCGGGAAATATGCCATGACTCCTTTCAAGGAAATGATGATCATGCAGACCCTGCGGACGCGGCTCTATGCCAACTATCATTTTGATAAGAACTGGAAATTTATCACCGGTGTGGAAGACAACCGGGTGTTAAACGACCAGTCCTTGACGGATACGGCGCATATTTTCCGGTTCTTTGCCGAAGGCACGTATCCCCATGCCAAATACCGGGCGGGGCGCTTTGGCTACAAGGTGGAAGACGGTAATACCCTGGATACCACCGTGGATGGCGTCCGGGTCGGTTTTGGTCCGGAGGAAAAACGGGCTTCTGTTTTCTGGGGCCGGCTGGGTTCCAGCTTTAACCGCCGGGAAGGCGTGATCGTGGATGCGTACCGGGAATGGGAAAAATGGTACGCCACCGCCAGCTATTTTAATTTCCGCAATCATGCTCACGATGCGGGGAGCTGGGATAAGCAGGAAGTTTTTTCCGAAAGCCTGAACTATAAATTTACCCCGGATATTTCTACCGGCATCGAATTTTTGCAGGCTAACGGCAGCGACCGGAACGAGGATGTGGGCCACGACCATGGTTTTGTCTGGGCCCTGCGTTATAAAAATTATGATTATCACAAACCCGGCACCTACAGGATCCAGCTGCGCTACTATCGGGAACCTGCCGCTGCCGTTATTACCCATACCATGAACGCCTGGCCCGGCTATTTCCGCCACATGGGTTTTGAAGGCGCCGGCGCCAGCTTCGAGTACGTGCTTTTTAAGGGCGGACTTTTGACGGTAGAAGGTTATGATCTGTGCAATTACCGGGACCAGCAGTATCTGAGCGACTTCCGGCAAAAAGTTTTAGGCGCGACGCTGACCCTGGGATTTTAAAGAAGAACACCGGATTTTTTCCGGAGCTGGCAGCAGTTAGGGGGGAGCAAGTCATGGGGACGATAGAGACGCTGGCCCTGCAGTGTGAAAAATGCGGCGGCGCCATGTATGCCGACCAAAAAACTGCCAGTTACCACTGTCCTTACTGCGGCAGCTCCGTGCCCTGGAGTGACGAAAATTATTACCGGGCGCTGCCGGTGGGTTTCCGGCATCAACCGGTCCAAGTTATCGACGGCCTGTTAAAGCTGGGCCATGTGGAAATCGCCCGGCCGCTGCCGCAAGTTTTTCCGCAGCTGCTGAGTAAGGAATACCGGCTGCTGAGCGTGGCAGAAAAATTAGCTTTGTGGGATACGACGACCGCTCAGGCTTTTGCCGGCGCCTTTACCCTGAAATTTAACTGTCCGGCGTGCGGCGCTGCGGTTACGGGAGATTCTACCCAGAATATTTTTACCTGTCCCGCCTGCGGTAATAAGTTCGGCCTGGCCGAAGCTCTCAAGCCGGGGGCGTATAAAAAGGAATACGTGATGGGCGTAGGCGCGGAAAGCGTTCCCGCCCGGGCTATCCCTTTCAGGATCACGCCGGGAGAAGCGCAAAGTGCCGCCCGGGAACTGGTGCATACGTACCCGGATATTTTGGGCGGGCAGGATTTGGAAGCAAGGATTGCCCAAGATATGACGGCGGTGTACCTGCCTTTTTCCCTGGCCGATTTGAGTTTAAAGGTAAATGTGGACAGTAACCGGGGCGCCTTTATGACCTATCAGGAAATTCTGGACTGGGCCTGCCCGGAGACGACATTGTATGATGTGCGGCTTTTAGATTATCTGGATCCCTGGGATTTTAGCCAGGTGACAGCTTTTGATCCGGCTTTTGCGGAAGGCGTCTTTAAGGTGGCGGCTACCGCCCATAATGTTTCCCGGCCGGAGGTTATGGATTATGTACTGGCGGGCCGCATCCCGCAAACCCTGCAGGAAACTTTTAAATTAACGAAGACAGAAATTACGGCTTGTGCCCGGGATTTCCGGCAGCATAAATCCGGTTCGCTCCTGCTGCCCGTCTATTTTGTAGATAATGATTCCGGGAACAGGGACCAGGATAAACAGGTACGCCTGGCGGTTAACGGCCAGACCGGCAAAGCTGCGGCGGTGGTCTTGCAGAACGCAGCCGGCAAGTCTTCCTTGCTGGGAGACGTGGCCGGTGCTTTGCTGCGCCGCTCTGATACCGAAGTTTATCGTACCGTGACGCCTAAAAATCACCAGCGCCTGTCCGCGGAAAGTACCATCCGCATGGCACCGGTACCGGTACGCAAGATAAAAGCACCGTTCCTGCATCAGGTGCTGCCTTTAGAACAGGCTGTGCAAAAACACGGCTTAGCCAAACTGTGGGGCCTGCTGCAAAGTTGTTTGCTCATCGTGCTGCTGACCCTGGTTAATCTTTGGCTGCCGGCCCAGACTTTAGGCGCGCCGGCACCGCTCCTTTATTATGACAACGTACGGGGAGACAGTTATGCTGACGTGATCAAGGAAACGGTGACCCTGCCGCTGACGCTGCAGCCGCGCAGCTCCCGCTTTATCAGTACCCTGACGCAGGATGCCTTTGGGATTGAAGCTTTTGGCCCTCAGGCCCTGATACTGAAGCAGGATAATGATTATTTCTGGTATCCTCAGTATCAGGCTACGGTAGCTTTGGCTGTCCGGGAAGATATCGGCGCCATTACCGGCTGGGAAGATGTGCTGAAAAGTAATAACAGGGTGGCGCTTACGGAAAGGCAGCCCTTTTTTGCCTACCTGCTCATGGGCCTGACCTACGGTTTGTCCGGGACCTGGGATACCGGCGCCGCCATGGACTATCTGCAGAAGTTACAGCAGGAAGGGCGGCTGGACATAGACAGCCGTTATGGTAATAGGTCCATTTTAGGACCGGGGCGGCATCAGGCTCAGGCGCCTATCCGGATCATGTTTGACTATGAGATCGCCCAGTTAAACCAGGCGGACGGGCATTATAAAATCGTCATCCCCAGGGAAGGAACCTTAACTTTTACCAAAGGTTTGCTGACCAAGAAACCTTTATATTTTAATAACCATAAACTAGCTGCCAGTCTGGTAGCACATGGTTTTAGGCCGGTGCCCGCCCTGCAGGCTCTGCTTCCGGACCAGGTCAGTCCCCTGTACCCGAAAGACAGCGCTTACCATGTGGCTTCCAACATTACGGATCCGGAAGAATTCCATAATATTGCCGACAATCTCAACGCCCAGGTCCGGCGTCAGGTGTACGGCCTGCGCCTTTTTGCCACGGCGGACGGTTTTGAACACTATTTTTCCTATTACGTTTTGTTAGCCGTGACCGTACTGCTTTTCTCGGCGTTTATTCCCAACATCCTGCAGCCCGGCGTGCGCCACGGGCTCATGGGTTTGTGCCTGACCATCGTCCTGCTCATCGTCATCCGCGTCATGAAGCTGGGCTTTAGCTCTGATTACGAGCATTTAGTCCGCTGGTGCTGGTACGCTTATTATTTAGGCTTCGACCTGTTGGGCTTATTCCTGCTGTGGATCGCCTGGGACATGGATAAACCGGCGGAAGTTTACCGGCCGCCCCGGTGGTGGTACGGTCTGGCCGTCCTGGCCGGTCTGGTGCAGCTGTTTGTTTTCACCAACGACTACCACCAGCTGATCTGGCAGTTCCAGCCGGGGTTCGTGGACAGTAACGATATTTATACTTCCAGCTGGCTGCTCTACGCGATTAGTATTTTCTATCTGGCCATGATGGCGGCGGCCACCGGTCTTTTAATCTATAAGGCTTTACGCAATACTTTTTTCCGTACCAAAGTGATTCTGCCGGTAACTGTACTTTTAGGTTATTTCTTTTACATGTATGGTTACAACAGATGGCTGTTTTTCCAACAGACGGAACTTATTTTTACCACCTGTCTCGTCCTGGACCTGTTTGCCTTGTGCGGCGCGCTCACCGGTCTCTTTACGGTGAATAAGAACTATGTGGGTATTTTTAAGGCCGCTTCCCTGGGCATGCAGATTGCAGATGCGGATGGTAAGATTGTGTATGCTTCCGGCAAGGTGGCGCCTGCCGGTCCTGATGTGGTCATCCACCGGCAGGAAATTACCGCCGGCCAGGTCATCTGGTATGAGGACGTGAAAGAACTGAATGAGCTGAAGCGCCGGCTCCGGCTGACCACGGAGGCTCTGCAGCGTTCCCAGATGCTGCTGGCCCGGGAAGGCCAGATTCGCGGTTCGTACCTGGAACTGCGCATGCGCAACCAGCTATATGACGAACTGGAACGGATTTTGGCTACCAAAAATAAAGATATCCTCAGCGACCTGCACGCCTTAAAAGATACGGCCATCTCGCCGGAGCTAAGAAGGGCGTCGGTGTGTCACTTAAATATCCTGGCCTGCTTTTTAAAGAAAAAATGCGTCATGCTGCTGCACGGCAAAACCGGTAATATGGTGGACACCGCTTATCTGACCAACGCCCTGACGGAATCCTGCCGCTATGCCACTCAGGCCGGACTGGGCACCGCCCTGAAGACGGCGGTAATTTCCCAGACCTGTGGCAGCCTGCGGGCCATGTTCCTGTACGATGTTTTTGAAGAAATCCTGGAAACGGCTGTAAGCCGACAGGCGGAAAATTTGTTGGTACAACTGACGGAACAGCCGGATAAAACCATGAACTTAAGTTGTTATGTGGACGGGGACCGGGAAAAATTACTGGCCGCCTTGCAGGATCTGGCCGCCGGCACCCTGGCGGTGCTGAATAAAGCCGGCGCCCGTATCCAGGTCAAAGATCTGGATGACGCGGTTTCCCTGACGGTAAGCGTGTAAAGTTTTTCTCGCGGTTTTTGGTTAGCCGTAACGCCGGTTAAGTTTGGCTTAAGAAAGGAGGAAGCAAGATGCTGGGTTTGTATAAGCTGGGTAATCTGGCCCAGGTTGCTTTTATTGTCCTGGCTCTGGCCACCTTATTCCTCCACTGCTGTTTTTACCAGACAGCTTTGCCTTTGCGCCACCGTGATCCCTACCGGCATAAGTTCCTGGAACTTTCCATCATGCTGCTGACCTTCGCCCTGTGTATGACCGTAAGCGCGCCCGTTAACCAGCTGGTTTTTGCCATGCCCGCCGCTACGAAATATGCGGAGCTGCGCTATATCGCCGGCGCTATTACCATAGTTCAGGCCTTGAGCTGGTACCACCGGCATGTGGGCGCGGAGCTGATCCTGCCCGCCGGCATTTTAATGCTGCCTGCCTGCGACGGGTTATCCCCCTGGAATTTGCTGGCAGCCATGGTGCTGTTAGCCGCCCGCAGTATCTACGGTATCCCCCGGGCCCGGGAACGCCTGCGCCACGAAGTGAGCAACGACAGTATTCATGAGGCTCTTAATACTCTGCCCACCGGCATCATGTTTGCCGACGGCAACGGCAGCATCATTTTAACCAATACCCGGATGCTGGCGTTGATGCAGCGCTATTCCGGCAAACAGTTCCGCAATGCCAACACTTTGTGGCAGCAGCTGGAAAAGATTCGTTTTCCTTTGCTGCAGAAGCGGTGGGTGGGCGAGAAAATGTTGTTCCGGGTGCAGAACGGCCCCAGCTATCTGGCGGCCCGGCAAAAGATCAAGGCAGGGATGGACACGTATCAGCAGCTGACCATCACGGATGTGACGGACGAGGACCGCAGCGCCTTAAAACTGGAAGCGCAGTTAGAAACTTTACGGGCCGGCAGCAAGCAGCTGCGCGCAACCCTGGACAACCTGGAAGCTTTGCAAAAACAGCAGACCCTGGCGGAAGTTACCAGCCAGATTCATGATCTGTTAGGCCAGCGTATCACCATCCTGCAGCAGCTTTTGAATAACCAGGATGCGCATAATTATGAGGATATGATCCCGCTGATGCAGAATGTGATGCAGGATCTGCGCAACGATGTGCGGGAAGACGCCCATGTGACCCTGGAAAATATTGTGGCCACTTATGCCGCCATCGGGGTGACCATTACCCTGGCCGGCGAGCTGCCGGCGGAAAGAGAGATGGCGCAGGCTTTTGTCAGCATCATCCGGGAAGCGGCCACCAATTCGGTGCGGCACAGTCATGCGGACCTGATCCAGATCGTCATGACCCGGCAAAAAGGCAGACAGTATCTGCAGACCACGGATAACGGCATCGCCCCGGCGGGGGAGGTGCATTTTAGCACAGGACTGAACGGCATCCAACACCGTATCGAAAGATTAGGCGGCACCTTGACGGTGCAGGCCAAACCCAGATTTACCCTGCTTATAGAAGTTCCTGTACCCCGGACCGGGACCCAGGCATAGCACCCGGTGCCGGAAAATTTGCAAAGGAGGCAGCGGCTGACGGCAAAGCTGCGCACACAATGGTTAGACTTTTAATCGTGGACGACCAGAAGATACTTTTAGATGCCCTGACCAATGCTTTAAGCAAAGAAAAGGAAATTACTATCGTAGGCAGCCTGACGGTAGCCGACGTGGCGGACGTGGCCTGCGCCCGTTTGCGTCCCAACCTGGTCCTGATGGATATTTGCACGGAAGGAAAAGTCAGCGGCATCTTTGCCGCCGACCGCATCAAAAAAAAATATCCGGACATCAAGGTCATGCTGATGACCGGATTTCCGGAACTGAGTTTTATCAAACGCGCCAAGGAAGTGGGCGTGGATAGTTTTATTTATAAAAATAGTTCGATGGCAGAATTTGTACAGTGTATCTTTGCCACCATGGCCGGGAAGGGCACTTTCCCGGAAGCGGACACCAGCCACGGTTTTGGCGACGGGGAATGTCCTTTGACGCCCCGGGAGCTGGAAATCCTGCGGCTGTTCTGCAGCAACCATTCCCGCAAGGAGATGGCCGAAGCTTTGCATATTACTACCAGCACTATTAACTATCATATCAATAATATGCTGACGAAAACCGGCTATAAGAATCTGATGAGCCTGGCCATGGAAGCTACGAATAAAGGCTATATCAAAGCCGGCATCTGAGATTTTATTTGGCTGCGAAGGTAAACTTGCGGCCCGGCGTAATTTTTTTCAACAGCGGCAGCCCCTTAGGTAAAACCTGGGCTACCAGGTTGGTACGCGGGTCGGGATTTTGGGGGCCGGTTAAAATCTGCAGTTCCCCCATGTAGCGTAAATATCTTTTGTTGTCCAGGGTGACGGCGCCGGCAGGTTTGGGCAGCGCCGTGGTTGCATCCGGTTCTACCACCAGGCCGCCTAAAAGACTGCGGCTTTCCTGGGTGCGGAGCGCATCCTGGGCCACGTCCAGCCGGGCGGTAAAAGTCTGCCGCAAAAATTTTTGCAGCTTGGTGTTCCTGGTTATAATTTGTACCGGCACAGAAATTACAGCGCCGTCCGTGGTGGACGCGGCTAAATTTTGGGCGCCGGTTAAATTTTGGATTACCGTTTTTTGCGCGTCAGTTAAATTTTGCGTGAGGATTTTTTGAGCGCCGTCCTTCGGGGCGGCGTTCATTTTTTGTGGGGCGCGGGAAATTTCCTTAGCCGTAAATTTTTGCGCCACCGCCACCAGCGCTTGCAATTCTTCCAAGTCGGGCGCGTCGTCGCCGATGAAAATACTGTCGGCGCCGAGCCTGGCTAAGGATGCCGCCGCTTTAGCAACCGTCAGTTCCCGGTGCTTTTCCAAAGTGGGCAGTCCGGCAAAGAGAGGACCGCGCCTGCCGGTACGGCTGGCTACAAAAGCGCCCACGCTTACACCCTGGTCGTGTAAAAATTGGGTCTGCTGCTGAAAATATTTAACGCTCAGTCCCGTATGTGTCCGGGGATAAAAATTATGCAGGGCGTCCAGGTTGGCAAAATTAGCGCCGGCGCTGCGCAGTTCCTGTAAAAAATCCGGCGTCAGGGTGCTGGCGTTCAGCTGCACCCGCATTTTTTGGCTAAAAGCTGCCAGTTCCCGGGGCGTAAAACCGGCATCGCCCCGCAGGGTGGTGATACCGATTTTTTGCAGCGCGGCCGCGGTCAGTGCCGGCAGCGCCATAAGTTTTTGTGTGGCCGGGGACACATCGGCG
This sequence comes from Acidaminococcaceae bacterium, assembly GCA_022484685.1. Classification (GTDB taxonomy): domain Bacteria; phylum Bacillota; class Negativicutes; order Acidaminococcales; family Acidaminococcaceae; genus JAKVKY01. The sequence continues at coordinate 51,390 of JAKVKY010000004.1, forward strand.
CACACGTCCAGCTGCAGCTTGCGGGCGGCGCCTAAAAGTTCCGTCAGCTCCTGCCGGAAGACGGTGGTATCCGTCTCCGGAATTTGCAGGGACGTAAAGACACGGCTGATGCCTAAGGCCGCCGCCGTTTGTAACAGTGCTAAATTTTGGGAAGCGCTGCGGTTAAGGCCGCAGTACAAACTGATACCCGTGCGCATGGTTCACACCTCTTCCGGATCGTCAAACCCCAGCAGCCAGGTGGCGATGAAACCTGCCACATAGGCTACGCCCAGTCCGGCCAGATATACCAGCATCTTGTCGGTGCTGGCTACTAACGGCAGGCCGGAGATGCCCATGGTGAAAGCGCCCACCACGAAGATGGCCTGGACCACGCCGCCGCAGGCGCCGCCGATGCAGGCGCCGATAAAAGGTTTGCCCAGGGGGAAGGTGACGCCGTAAATTAACGGCTCGCCCACACCCATGATGCCGATAGGTAAAGCTACGGCCACCGTTTTTTTCAGGGCCGCGTTTTTGGTTTTACAGTAGACAGCCAGCGCCGCTCCGACCTGACCGCAGCCGGCCATGGCCTGGATGGGCAGCAGGATGTCGATGCCGAAATGATTGAGCAGTTCCGCGTGGATAGGGGTCATGCCCTGATGGATGCCCAGCATGACTAAAGGCAGCCAGCAGCCGCCCATGATGAAACCGGTGAGAGCGCCGCCCTTGTTCACGGCGGTGGTAGCCGCGGCGCCGATTACCTCGGAGAGAAAACTACCCACGGGCTGGCAGACGCCGATGGCCACGAAAGTGGACAGCAGCACTACCAGGAAAGGCGTTAAAAATAAATCCAGGATCTCCGGTACATGTTTGTGCAGCCATTTTTCTAATTCCGCCGCAAAGAAAGCAATTAAAAGGACGGCGATGATGCCGCCCCGTCCGGGGAACAGTTTGGCACCGAAGAGGGTGATGTTGGCCAGGCCCGGATGGGAGATGACCGCCGCCATGACGCCGCCTAAAATGGGCGAGCCGCCGAATTCCTTAGCGGTGTTAAAACCAACGAAAAGGTTCATGCCCCAGAAGATGGCGTTGCCTGCCACGGCTAAAACCTGCAGGGCCGGGATCTGGGCCAGGGCCGGATTAAATTTAAAACAGAGGCTGAGGATACTGGTGATGAGGCCGCAGCCGATAAAAGCCGGCACCAGGGGCACGAAGATGTTAGCGATGCGTTTTAAGAGCAGCTTGCCCGGGGTGGCGTTGCGTTTACGGATCGCGTTGTGCAGGTCCTGACCGTCGCCAATCTTGGCGTGCTGCTGCAGGTCGGTGAAACTGGGAGCGCCGGCAGCTTGAGCTGACGCTGTCGTAGCGGCAGCAGCTTCGGACGTATTTTTAGTTGTGTCAGTCGCCGTCGTCTTCTTAGTCGCGTCCGCGGTAGCAGTTGCTTCAGCAGTTGTTGCCGTGGCGCCGGCAACTTTCTCAGCGGCCTGTCCTTCTGCTACCAGGGCGTTAAAAGCCGTCGTGACATTGGTGGCCTTACCGGGACCCAGCACAATTTGCCATTCGTCGTCGCTCTTATTGGTTCCCAGCACGCCGGGGATTTTTTTGAGCGCCTCCGCCGTAAAAGTTTCCCGGCGCACATGCAGACGCAGCCGCGTCATACAGTTGTGCGCCTCGATCACGTTGGCGGCGGGGCCGACTACCTCTAAAATCTTTTGGGCCAGTTCCTGGTTGTTCATGAACGCATACGACCTTTCCCAGTATAGTTCTTACATTAAAGTTAAAGCTTTGCCTAAGAAACCGCCGGCCACAGCCAGACGCTGGCGCGCGGCTTCCGGCGTAATATTCAGCACGGCCACCAGGCAGGCTTCCTTGGCGTTGCCCTGGGCTGCGGTCAAAGCCTGTACCGCTTTGTCCCGTTTACATTCCGCCACGGCCATGACAATCTGCACGGCCCGTTCCTGTAATTTTTCGTTGGCGCATTTCACATCTACCATCAGGTTGCCGTAGACTTTGCCCAGCTTGACCATGGCGCCGGTGGAAAGCATGTTCAACAGCATTTTTTCCGCCGTGCCGGCCTTCATCCGGGTGGAACCGGTGATAACTTCGGGGCCCACCAGGGCGCACAAGTTAATATCGGCCTGCCGGCTGATGGCGGCATTTTCGGTGCAGCAGATGGCAATGGTAGCGGCGCCGACTTTTTGCCGGGCATAGGTGAGGGCGCCCACCACATAGGGAGCGCGGCCGCTGGCCGAAAGACCTACCACCACGTCCCGGTTGGTAACGCTGCGGGCCGCTAAATCTTTGGCGCCCTGCTCCGGATTATCTTCCACATCTTCCTGGGCCCGGAACATGGCTTTTTCGCCGCCGGCCAGGAGGCCCTGGACCAATTCGGGGCTGGTGCTAAACGTAGGGGGACATTCGGCGGCGTCCAAAATTCCCAGCCGGCCGCTGGTACCGCAGCCTACATAAAAGAGCCGGCCGCCCCGGTGCAGATGGCTGGCGGTCACATCAATCGCTGCTGCCACCTGAGGCAGGATCTTATGGATCGCGTCCGCTACTTTGTGGTCCTCGTCGTTCATGATCTGAACCAGTTCCAAGGTGGTGGCGTCGTCAATATTTTTGGTTTTGGCATTGCTTTGTTCCGTGGCTAAATTTTTTAAGTCGATCATAAAATCACCCTTTCCGACCAATTCTTAGTTTTATTATACCGCGCCAGGTGCTCTATCGCAAAGTCCAAAAAACATTGCACGGCCCGGGAGGCGCGTTTTTTATTTTTCAGGGCCAGGGCGATCCGGCGGGAGTAAGGCGGATCGGTTTCCCGGATGGCGATGCGGTAGCTGTTATGAAGCAGCACCAGCTCCGCCAGGATGGCGATGCCCAGTCCGTTTTCCACCATGCTCATGATGGTGTAGTCGTCCTCAGTCCGGTACTCGATTTCCGGCGTGATCTTATTCTGCCGGAACATTTCCGGCACTTCTTTGTGGTTGCCTTCTTCCAGGAGGATGACCGGTTCCTGACCAAAAATTTTAAGGGGTACCCGCTCCGCCTTGGCGTACGGATGATTCAGGGGCAGCACGGCCAGCATCCTGTCTTCCAGCAGCGGATACACTTCCAGGTCCTTCGGCGCCGGCAGGGCCACGAAACCTAAATCCACGCTGCCTTCCTGGATCCAGGTCTCGGTATCTTTGTAGTTGCCCGGATGCAGCTCGAACTTGATGCGGGGATGGATGACCCGGAAATCTTTCAGGAGCGGCGCCAGGATGGTACTGGAAATACTGGAAAAGCTGCCGATGCGGATGAGGCCGCTTTCGATGCCCAGCAGCTCGGCATTTTTCTCGGACAGTTCCTCGTAGGCATGGCTCAGCTGCCGCACGTACGGGAGCAGCTGCTCCCCGTCGCTGGTGAGGGAGACGCCGGCGTGGTTGCGGTTCAGTAGCGTCACGCCCAGTTCTTCTTCCAGGGAGGCCACAATCTGGCTCACCGCGGACTGGGAATAGTTACAATACGTGGCCGCCCGGGACAGGCTGCCGTATTCGATGATCTTCATGAAGACTTCGTATTTGGATTTTTTCATCACGTCACCGCCTATAAGAAAATATAAAGTACAATATTAAATAAATTCACTTTCCTTATATTATAAGTTCGGTTATAATAAGAGTCAAGAAACAAAACAAGTGGTCAGCTCCGTGTCGGTTTACTTCACCGGTTCAGGTTAACCACTTGCCCCCAATATAAACCCACCTTGGCCGTAAGGAGAAGTCCTTACGGCTCCTTTTTTTATGGGCGAAAAATTACGGCGCTTAAAATGGGGGCCGCCGCTGTTCATAAAAAAATCACCCTGTCCTGTGGGGGCCTTACGACAGATAGTCGTAGCGTTCCAGGTCCGGCGCAGGGCAGGGAGATTAGCAAAAGTGAAAACGTACAGGCAAACCGGCAGGCGAGTGGGAGCCGGACTTCAGCTTCAGGCTTCTTTAGCCAGTTTCTGTTTGGCAGTCACGGTGACCGTGGCTGCTTTTTTTACCAGCAGGGCGTCCAAAATCTTTTTGGCTTCCACCGGCGTATGGGTCTTCAAAATATGGCTGACCGTATCGTAACCCAGTCTGCCGGTATAAGCGGTGCCGAAAGCGGCGGAGGCGGTCAGGTGCTTTAAGCAGTTGCCTTCGTCCGCGGTTAAAACTTCAATGCATCTGGTGCGGCAGATGACCACGGCCCGGGTCAAAAGGTCCAGGCTTTCCAACAGTCCGTCCGCCATCAGCGGGAAGAAAGCGTTCAGTTCAAATTCGCCGTGAGCGGCGGCCATGGTGACGGCCAGGTCGTTAGCCATGACGCGCATGGCGCACTGCACCAGCATCTCGGGGATGACGGGGTTAACCTTGCCCGGCATGATGCTGCTGCCCTGCTGCAAAGGTTTTAAATGGATCTCGCCCAAAGCGCCGTCCGGACCGGCGTTCATCAGGCGCAGGTCATTGGCCATCTTCATCAAATCCACGGCCAGGGTTTTCAAGGCGCCGGAAACTTCTACCAGCACGTCGTTATTCTGGGTGGCGTCTACTAAATCAGCAGCCGGACGCAGGGGCAGGCCGGTGACTTCCTGTAAATGGGCGTATACGCCTTCCCGGTAAGCGGGAGTGGCGGTGTTGCACATGCCGATGGCGGTGCCGCCTAAATTTACGGTCAGCAGATCTTCCTGCATGCGGGTCAGGCGTACGCAGTCACGGTACAAGGCGTGAGCGTACGCGCCAAACTCCCGGCCCAAAGTTACGGGCACGGCGTCTTCCAGTTCGGTGCGGCCCAGTTTCTGGATGTGGGCGTAGGCGGCAGCTTTAGCTTTCAGCGCCGTCTGCAGCTCCGTGCAGCCCCGGACCAGTTCCTGCAGCATCTTGATCAGGGTAATGTGCAGGGCGGTAGGTACGGAATCATTGGTCGACTGGCCCCGGTTCACGTCGTCCACCGGATGGATGACGGCGTAACTGCCGGCGGGTTTGCCTAAAAAGTTCAGGGCCACGTTGGCTACGACTTCATCCACATTGAGGTTGGTCGAGGTGCCAGCGCCGCCCTGTAAGGTTTCGGTGGGGAAATATGCATCATAGGAACCGGTTAAAATTTCATCGCAGGCTTGGGCGATGGTAGCGTAAAGACCTTTTTCCCGGACGCCCAGGTCTTCGTAAGTCAGGGCCGCCGCCTTTTTTACCAAAACCAGGTCGTGGATCAGCCGCAGGCTGACGCGTTTGTGCTGAAGGGGAAAATTTTCTACGGCGCGCTGCGTGTTGATGCCGTACATAACCGTGTCATTTAATTTTACGGTGCCTAAGTTGTCTTGTTCCATTCTCATAATTGATTTTTCCTCCTCATCACTAAAAAAATTCATCTCTAAAAAATTCATTCCTCAAAATTCGTTCTTCAAAATTTTGCGTGGATAAAAAGTAATTTACCGCGTCCTGGCCGGGGACGGGAAAATTGTCTGGAAAAATAAAAAAGGCGGAAGCACTTTGCTTTCGCCTTTGAAATCTACAAGACCGATTATACTCCAAATAAAAGTTTTGTAAAGAGGTTTTGTATACAAAAAACAAAAATATTTTAGTTAAAACGTCCCGGCCGGGCGAAAATCGGCCCGCTGCCGTTGCTAAAAATTTTTTAAAACTGAGGCCGCCCTCAGTACGGAATCCTGGAAAGGGGCGTATAGTGAAAGTGAAGGAAAGTCTCAACAAGCCGGCGGCAATTTTTAAGGTAAGGCCGGCCGGCGGGCACGGTAAAAATTGGGAACGATAAAGGGGGAAGGAAGATGAAACTTTACAGGAAACTGGCTCTCACGGTGTGTGCCGTGTCGCTGCTGACCCTGACGGCGCAGCCGGTGGCTCAGGCAGGCTTTAATATCGGCGGGATCCTGAACAAGCTTCCCGGCGTCTCCACGGAAAAGGGTACTGCCGGCAGCCAGGGCAAGAGCGGTAACCGCTACGAGGCGGCTACGTACAAGGAACCCCAGATGGTGAAAAAAGACAGCATGGGTTACAGCGCCAGCGGTCCCGGCAGGCTCTTCGGCCATGTCTATTATGAAGGTGGTAAACCGGGAGCCAACGTCAAATTGCTGCTGACCTCGGAAAATGTGGATATCGATGGGAATATCTGCCGGAACGATGCTTATTATGTGACGACCACTAACGGTAACGGTGATTTCAGCATCCCGGTGAAGACCGGCTTGTACGGCATCGTGGCCTGGAGCGGCACCTGGATCGGCACGGTCAACCATTATTCCGCGGATGATACGGCGGCGGACTGCAAACTGACGGACCGGAAGAAAGAGATTGTCTTTGAACATTAACAGCTAACGAGCGAGAGGAGTGATTGATGATGAAAAAAATGACCGGGCTGGCAGCTATCCTGCTGGCAACCCTGATGATCGCGGCGCCCCTGACGGCAGATGCCGGCTTTAATATCGGCGGGGTGCTGAACAAGATTCCCGGCGTATCCATAGATAAAGGCAAGACACCCAGCGTGCCGTCTAAAACGGGCGGCGGCACTAACGGCGCCGGCGAAACCATCGAGAAAAATGCGGACCGTCCCATGGCGGGAACAGTGCTGGCGAACGGAGCTCCGGCGCAACATTTTGGCGTTTATGTAGGGGCCCGGGCGTGAAGGTAGAGGTAGTGAACAATACCGTGGTCATCCACGGGGAAACCCATAGTGAAGGGGCTACGGATGCTAACGGCAGCCTGAAGGAACTGGTTGTGCCTAACGGCAAGACCTACACTTTCATTATCTGGAGCGCCGGCTATGATCCCATCGTGAAATATAATGTGACCGCTCCCAGCGATCTGGGACGCATGACTACCAGCAGCTCCGGCGTAAAGTTTATCGATTTCAGGAATTACTGAGAAATTTGGCTGGGCTAAATTTTAGCAGTGTCTGAAAAATTGGTCACGCCAAATTTTAGCAACGTCTAAAAATGGTTGTGCAAAATTTTTACGACGCATAAAATTTTAACTTCACAAAAATTTCAGCCGCGGGGAAAGTTTTTCCTCGCGGCATTTTCTCGTTTCTATGGTATAATAGAGGCAACAAAATAAAAGTTCTCAAAGGAGTGAGCGAGATGGATTTAAAATTTTTCTATATGCCCGGTTGTCCGTACTGCCAGCGTGCGGCTGGTGTGATCGCGGAACTGGAACAGGAGCATCCGGAATACAAAAAGATTAAGATTGATAAGATTAACGAAGTCCTGCATCCGCTGGAAGCGAAGAAGTACGATTATTATTATGTGCCGGCTTTCTTTGACGGCCAGAAAAAATTGTACGAAGCTCAGCCCGGCGACGACGCCGAAAAGATGCGCCAGATTTTAGGCGACATCCTGGCCGCGGCCGCCAAATAAATTTTACAACGAAAAGGGGCATCCGGTAGTGGATAAGCAGACTTGTCTGGAGTTTGTAAGGAAAGTTTACAGCATCAATAATTTTGTCAAGCTGTGCGACATTCAGTTCGACGACATGGAATGCGGTCAGGCCACCCTGAGCATGGTCATCGATCCCAATAAGCACACTAATTTGTATGGCATCGTCCACGGCGGTGCCCTGGAATCTTTAGCCGATACGGCCATCGGCGCGGTGTGCGCCACGGTGGGCGCCCGGGTCATGACGTTGAGCATCACCACCAACTTTATTAAAAATATTCATCCCGGCGAAAAAGCGGTATGCGTGGCCAAGATCCGTCACCACGGCCGCACCACCATCATCGTGGACGCGGACATGTACAACCCGCAAAAACAATTGATGTGCCGGACCTTAGCCACCATGTTCGTACGGGGTTCCTTCCCGGAAGTTCCGGCTAAGTGGTAAGCAAACCGGATTTGTTGTGAGCAACAGTTGGGCGTAAATTTGTAGGCGTTGGCATAAGTTTAAACAAAAAATAAAACCTGCAACTTGGAAGTGCGAGGCACTTTGCGGTTGCAGGTTTTTTGTTGTCTAAAATTACTTGTTGGGAAAATGGTGCGGTGCAGTTTTTTAGTTCTGCGCTTGTTCTACCATTTGCCGGATATCGGCCAGGCCCGTGATGCGGGTGGGCTGATCATCTTTCATGACCACGATGGTGGGCGCCATCTGGATGCCGTACTGTTCTGCCAGTTCCGGTTTTTCTTCGGCTACCACGGTGGTGTAAGCCAGGCCCGCTTTTTGCAGCATGTCCTTGGCGGCTTTGCAGTTAGGACAGGTCCGGGTGGTGAAGAGCAGCATCCGGCTGTCTTCGTTCCGGTTGGCAGCGGCTGCCGCCTGCACCTGAGTTTTCACAGCGGCGGAGGCTTGATGAGGCTCCGTCTTTACTTCCGCCTTGGGGGCGGGCGCTGCTACTTTCTGGGTGTTGGCAAAGCTGGCGCCGGCAGCATAAACTTTGCGCTGCTTAAATTCCTGCAGCTTGCCGTCGTTCCAGTTCTGCACCGGCCGGTAGTAACCGGTGATGCGGCTGTAAACTTCCGTCTTGGCATGGCATTTAGGACATTCGTACTGCTCGCCGTTCAGATAACCGTGCTCCGGGCAGATGGAATACGTGGGGCTCAAAGTATAATAAGGCAGCTTGTAGTTGTAAGCAATCTTCTTCACCAGTTTGGCGGCGGCGTGCCAGTCGTTGAGGCGCTCGCCTAAGAAAGCGTGGAATACGGTGCCGCTGGTGTACAAAGTCTGCAGCTGGTCCTGGATATCCAGGGCGGAGAAAACATCTTCCGTATAACCTACGGGCAGATGGCTGCTGTTGGTGTAGTAAGGCGTGCCGTTCTTTTCCGCGGCGGTGATGATGTCGGGGAACTGAGCCACGTCGTGCTTGGCCAGACGGTAAGCGGTGGATTCTGCCGGCGTAGCTTCCAGATTGTACAGATCGCCGTACTCTTCCTGGTAATCGCTGAGGCGTTCCCGCATATGGTTCAGCACTTCCTGGCTGAACTTCTGAGTGGCGGGATGGGTCATGTCCTGACGGATCCATTTCGCGTTAAGGCCGGCTTCGTTCATGCCCACCAGTCCGATGGTGGAGAAGTGGTGCTCGAAGGTGCCCAGGTAATGTTTGGTGTAAGGATAGAGACCGGCATGCAAAAGCTTGGTGATGACGGTACGTTTGATCTTTAAGGAACGGGCCGCGATGTCCATCAGTCTGTCCAGACGGCGGTAGAAATCCTGCTCGTCGTCGGCTAAATAAGCAAGGCGGGGCATGTTCAAAGTGACCACGCCGATGGAGCCGGTGCTTTCGCCGCTGCCGAAGAAGCCGCCGGTTTTCTTGCGCAGCTCCCGCAGGTCCAGACGCAGGCGGCAGCACATGCTGCGTACATCGCTGGGCTGCATGTCGCTGTTAATGTAGTTGCTGAAATACGGGGTGCCGTATTTGGCGGTCATCTCGAATAATAATTTATTGTTCTCACTTTCGGACCAGTCAAAGTCCTTGGTGATAGAATACGTAGGAATGGGATACTGGAAGCCGCGGCCGTTGGCGTCGCCCTCGATCATGATCTCGATGAAGGCTTTGTTCACCATATCCATTTCCTGCTGGCAGTCCTTGTACTTGAAAGGCATTTCCCTGCCGCCAACCAGCGCCGGCAGTTCAGCCATGTCCTGCGGCACGGTCCAGTCCAGGGTGATGTTGGTGAAAGGCGCCTGGCTGCCCCAGCGGGACGGGGTGTTCACACCGTAAATAAAGGACTCGATGCATTTCTTGGCCTGGTCGTAGGTCAGGTGGTCCGCCTTAATGAAAGGCGCCAGGTAGGTATCGAAGGAAGAGAACGCCTGGGCGCCGGCCCATTCGTTCTGCATGATGCCTAAGAAGTTGACCATCTGGTTGCAGAGGGTAGCCAGGTGGCTGGCCGGGGCGGAAGTAATCTTGCCGGGGATGCCGCCGAGACCGTTCTGGATTAACTGTTTTAAGGACCAGCCGGCACAGTAACCGGTGAGCATGGACAGATCGTGAATATGCATCTCCGCGTTGCGGTGGGCATTGGCAATCTCGTCGTCATAAATTTCGCTCAGCCAGTAGTTGGCCGTGATGGCGCCGCTGTTGGAAAGGATCAGGCCGCCTACGGAATAGGTGACGGTGGAATTTTCCTTGACGCGCCAGTCGCTGACTTTCAAATAATTGTCGATGACCTGTTTGTAATCCACCATGGTGGAATTTAAGGCGCGCAGTTTGGCCCGCTGACGGCGGTACAAAATGTAGGCTTTGGCCACGTCGGAATAACCGGCCTGGCTCAAAACGCTTTCCACGCTGTCCTGAATATCTTCCACGGCGATGAGGCCGCCCTTAATCTTGCTTTCAAAATCAGCGGTGGTTTTTAAAGCCAGCAGATCGATGACCGAACTGTGGTACTTTTTATCCATCGCATCAAAAGCTTTGGTAATGGCGTCGACGATTTTTTTGATATCAAAATCGACCACATGGCCGTTACGTTTTGTGACCTTGTACATATCCATGGTAAAAGCCTCCCTAAAAGTAAGGTGTCAGGTACAGCGTGTGAGAGCAGTAATTTTTCCGGACGCCGTCTCATTTAACAAATAAGAAATATTCCTGATAACCGTTGGTAGAATTATCTTAGCACAATATATAGGTGGTGTCAACTAAATTGTCCACAATATGTTGATAAATTTGGCTTTAACCTGTGTGTAAGCTGTGGATAAGATGTAGAAATTACTTACTCCCGGAGAGGTAAAAAGAGGCTTAAGCCGCGAACGGTGCGCCTGGGAGCTTGTGCATAAAAAAAGCACCGCGGGCAGCGGTGCTGTGGATAACTTTGGGGTGGACCGGCCCAACCGCGCCGGTGTTTGGGGTGTTGTCTTTACAGGGTTAATCCTAACTTTATTGTACGCCCCGGAGTTCGGCCCGGGGGCAATATTTTTGGGCGGTGGCCAGCATCCGTTCCAAAGCTTCCCGGGGGAAGGCGGACAGGTGGCGGCCGTCGATCACGTCGCCGGAATCCACGTAACTTTGTAAAAAGTAGGGCTGCGGTCCGGCAATCCATTTTGCCAAAGGTTCCAGATCGGCTTCCTGGTGGATGCCTTTTACCAAAGTGGTGCGCAGTTCAAAGGGCACGCCGCTTTGACGGAGCAGAGCCAGGCTGAGCTCGATGCGGGGCACCGGGGAAAGCGCGTCGCTGCTGGTGGCATCATGGACCGCGGTGGGATTATGGGAAGCGCCGCTGGCATAATAATGGCCGATGGCGCTGGCATATTTGGAGGGGCAGTGCTTGATATCCATGGCCACGTAATCTACTAATTTAGCGGCCAGGATTTTTTCCAGGGCGCCGGGAAAACTGCCGTTGGTGTCTAATTTGATCAGGTAGCCCAGGTCTTTAATTTTGTGCAGGAAGGGGACAAGGTCGTCCTGGAGAAGCGGTTCGCCGCCGCTGATGACCACGCCGTCTAAAAGGCCCCGGCGTTTTTCCAGGTAGGCAAAGATTTCCGCCTCCGTGGGCGCAGGAACCGCCGGCGCATGGACTACCAGGCCGGCGTTGTGGCAGAATGGACAGCAAAAATTACAGCCGGCGGTGAAGAGGATGCAGGCCACCTGGCCGGGAAAATCTAAGAGCGTCAGTTTTTGAAAACCACCGATATGCATAAGCGCCTCCGGAAAGTCGGCGGCAGGACGGAAAATTTTTTCGTCCGCGCCGTCAGGATTTTTATTTTTCTATTATAACACGTCATGTTATAATAAAAAGGTAGCAATGAGGTGTGACTATGGCTATGGAAAAAATTTTACAAAAAACGCAGCTTACCCGGGACGATTTAATCGCGCTCTTAAGCGTGACGGAGCCGGCCGAGCTGCAAAAATTATACGCGGCGGGTTACGCGCAAAAACTTAAGGTCAGCGGCAATTTTGATTATTACCGGGGCCTGATTGAGTTTTCCAACCGCTGCATCAAAAATTGTTTGTACTGCGGCATCCGCCGGGACAATACGGAAGTGCAAAGGTTCGACACCACCCTGCAGGATATTTTGACCCAGGCCCGGTGGATTTACGAGCAGAACTTCGGTTCCATCGTTTTGCAGTCCGGGGAACGGCAGGATCCGGAGTTCATAACTTTTGTGGAAACGGTGCTGCGGGAAATTAAAAAACTTTCCCACGGGGAGCTGGGCATCACCCTGTGCGTGGGCGAAGAAACGGAGGCAACGTACCGGCGCTGGTTTGAGGCGGGGGCGCACCGGTATCTGCTGCGCATAGAAAGCAGCAAGCCGGAGCTGTACCAAACTTTGCATCCCCAGGACGGGCATCATGTCTGGCAGGTGCGGAAGCATTGTCTGGAACTGCTGCGCCAGATTGGCTACCAGGTAGGCACCGGCGTGATGATCGGTCTGCCGGGACAGACCGTGGCGGATCTGGCGGACGATATTCTTTTTTACCGGGACATGGACATCGACATGATCGGCATGGGACCCTACGTGGTTCATCACAACACGCCCCTGGGCAAACAGGTGGTGGCGGCCGGTCTGGATTCCAAGGAAGAACAACAGCGGCGGCTGGAATTATCCCTGAAGATGATCGCGGTGACGCGGTTATTCTTAAAAGATGTGAACATTGCGGCCACCACGGCGCTGCAGGCCCTGCATCCCCTGGGACGGGAACTGGGACTGAAGGCCGGGGCCAACGTGCTCATGCCGGTGGCCACGCTGCCGGAGTTTCGCACCAGCTATTTGCTGTATGACAATAAACCCTGTGTGGCGGACAGCGCCACTAAATGCCGGGACTGTCTGGACGCCCGCATCGCTGCTATCGGCGACCGGGTAGGCTACGGCGCCTGGGGCGATTCCAAACATTTTTACAAGAAACAGGAACAATAAGGAGGTTTGGCCATGGAGACAGAAGTTTTATATCAGGTGCAGGACGGGGTGGCGACGCTTACCATGAACCGCCCGCAAAGTTTAAATTCCATGAACCCGGGGCTCATCGACGGGCTGCACGACGCGCTTACTAAAGCGGCGGCGGATGACCAGGTGCGCTGCCTGGTGTTGACCGGCGCCGGACGGGCGTTTTGCGCCGGCGGCGATTTAGGATACTTAAACGGGATTGACAGCCTGGCGGAAAAGCGGGCCTTTATTAACCGGGTGGGCGATGTGGCCCGCCGCATCACCATGCTGCCAAAACCGGTCATCGCCAAAGTGAACGGCGTCACCGCCGGGGCCGGCGTCAATTTAATGCTGGCCTGCGACCTGGTGTACGCGGTGGCTACGGCCAAGTTCGGCGAAAGTTTTGCCAAGGTGGGCCTCATCCCGGACTGCGGCGGCTTGTTCTTCCTGCCCCGCACCGTAGGCACCCTGAAAGCCAAAGAGCTTATGTTCACGGCGGATTTGATCACGGCCGCGGAAGCAGAAAAATTAGGCCTGGTCAACCATCTGTGCCCGGCGGAGCAATTGGACGCTACCGTGGCGGCCATGGCGAAACGTCTGGCAGAGTCGGCGCCGTTATCCATCAGCCTGATCAAGCAGTATGTGAACCAGCCCGGTCTTACTTTGGACGACGTGCTGGCGGCGGAAGCGGTAGCCCAGCCTTTGTGCATGGGTTCCCGGGATTGTGCGGAAGGCATCGCCGCATTTAAGGAAAAACGGGCGCCTAAGTTTACGGGAAAATAAAGCCGGCGGCGGCGGAAAAATTTTGGCCACCCAAAATTTATGCCGGCGCAGAAATTTTATTCGACCGGGCCGGCAATGTATGATAAAATAAAAGTCTAAGATATTTTTTGTAAAGCTGATTTTAATTTTGGCGAGGGAGATGGCGACATGAAAGAATATAAACCTTTTAAATCCGGTAAGGTACGGGAAATTTATGACGCAGGCGACAGCCTGATCATGGTGGCTACGGACAGGATCTCCGCTTTTGACGTGATCCTGAAAAATAAGATCACGGATAAGGGCAAGGTGCTGACCCAGATGTCAAAGTTCTGGTTCGACCTGACCAAGGATATTGTGCCTAACCATGTGCTCAGCGTGGATAACAAGGAGATGCCGGAATTTTTCCGGCAGCCTGAGTTTATCGGCAAGAGCATGAAGTGCCAGAAGCTGACCATGATTCCCATGGAATGCATCGTGCGCGGCTATATTACCGGCAGCGGCTGGGAAAGCTACCAGAAGAACGGCACCGTGTGCGGCATTAAGCTGCCCGCCGGCCTCAAGGAATCCCAGAAACTGCCTGAACCGATCTTTACCCCCAGCACCAAAGCCGAGCTGGGCGAGCACGATATGAACGTGTCCGTACCGGAAGGCATCGCCTACATCGAAAAATTCTTCCCGGGCAAGGGCAAGGAATATGTGGAAAAGATTCGCGATTACACCATCGCCCTCTATAAGAAATGCGCGGACTACGCTTTGTCCCGCGGCATCATCATCGCCGACACCAAGTTTGAGTTCGGCCTGGATAAGCACGGCAACATCGTCCTGGGCGACGAGATGCTGACCCCGGATAGTTCCCGTTTCTGGCCTTTGAAGGGGTACGAGGCCGGCAAGAGCCAGCCTTCTTACGACAAGCAGTTTGTCCGGGACTGGCTGAAAGCTAATCCCAAGAGTAACTATCTGCTGCCGCAGGAAGTTATCGACAAGACCATTGGCAAATACAAGGAAGCTTACGAGCTGTTAACCGGCAAGAAGCTGTAAAAAAACCAAGTGATCATCCTTATTTTAACGTTTCTGGTGAATTTAATACTGGTGGCATCTTTCTGGGGCCTGGTGCAGCTTTTTCAACCGCTGGCCTGGCCCTGGTTGTTTAAGTTCATGTCCACGCTCCATATGCCGGTGACGGACCTGAACCAGGTCCTGACCTTGAGCGTGCTGACCCTGCTGGTACCCTGTCTGGCCAGTAAGACGGCGCTGATGCAGCGCTATTTTTGCTGGGTGCTGGGTTGCAAGCGCCCTCAGGGCGAAGAAGCGGCGCTGCTGCAGGCGGCCCTGACCAGGGTGTGCCGGGCGGCGGGGCTCCACGAGGATGATTTTGAACTGTTCGTCTGTCAGAGCAAGGATTACAACGCCTTTGCCGTGGGGGATAATTATATTGCGGTGACCAAACCGCTGCTCACGGTGATGCCGGCCAGTTATTTAGCCGGGATCCTGGCCCACGAGGTGGGACATATCCGGCATAACGATACTTTAATTTTGTACTTGTGCAACGCCATGAGTTCCTTCGGCAACCTGGTGCTGCGTTTTTATCTCTTCATCACCCTGCTGCTGGGGCTGCTGAGTTTTATTCCCCTGGTGGGCATCGTGGCGGGGATCGTGTCCTGGTTTTTCCTGATCCAGATTTATCTGTTCCGCTTTTTGCTGCAGCTGCCTTTGCAGCTGGCCCATCTGTTTAACAGCCGGCGGGACGAATATGCCGCGGACCGGTACGCCTGCGAAGTGGGACTGGGTTTGCAGCTTTACAACGGGCTGATGCTCATGGCTACGGGCCAGAAAAAATTAAGTTTCTGGCGGCGGCTCACCAGCGACCATCCGGATACGGAACAGCGGCTGGCCAAAATTTTGGCGTACGAGCAAAAGGCCAACCCGCAGCTTTTTGCGGGAGAGTAAATTTTCCCGGTAGAAGAAGGAACCTAAACTAAAGATGCACACGGCTAAAAATTAGGCCTGGAGAAAATACACATGGCGGCGCCTGTACGGCGCCGTCTTTTTTTCTGTCCCGGACCCGGACCATTTGTGTTGCGATGTTTACAAAAATTGGCAGAGAAAAGCTCAAGCACAGCATTTTCTCAAATATTACTTGACAGATAGGAAATTAGGAGTATGATTAGGGACAATCGATAACATACTAAGTTGGTATGTTATTAGGGAAATACGAAAGGAAAAATGAAGGAGGAAGACGTATGTTTAGTAAAAAAATTTTAACCGGTTTACTGGTAACGATAGTGGCAGCAGGAATTTTGGCAGGTTGCGGTAGTTCGGCTTCTAAAAATCAGCCGGCGGCTAAAAGCGGCGCTTTGTACAGCCAGATTAAGAGCAGCAAGGAAATTAAGATTGGTACGGAAGGCGTGTATGCGCCGTATTCTTTCCACGATGAATCCGGCAAGCTGGTAGGCTACGATGTGGAAGTGGCCGAACAGGTGGCGAAGAAACTGGGCGTAAAGCCGGTTTTTGTGGAGACAAAATGGGACGCCATGATCGCCGGTCTGGATGCGGGCCGTTTTGACGTGATCGCCAACCAGGTGGCGGTGACGGAAGAACGGAAACAGAAATATGAGTTTTCCAATCCTTATATCTTTATCCACGGCGTACTTTTAACCAGCAAGGCCAACAACCAGATTAAAACTTTTACGGACCTGAAAGGTAAGAAGGCGGCCCAGACTTTGACCAGTAACTGGGGCAAGACTTCCGAAAAATACGGCGCCACCCTGGTGGGCGTGGATGGTTTTGAACAATCTGCGGAATTAATTCAGGCCGGCCGTGCCGATGCCACCATTAACGCCGAGGTCGCTTTCCTGGATTATCTGAAGAAGAAACCCAACGCCGATTTAAAAGTGGTAGCGACCACCAAGGAAGCTATCGTGTGCGCCCTGCCAATCAAGAAGGGTAACGCCGAGCTGGTAAAAGATATCAACAAGGCCCTGGCTGAATTACAAGCAGACGGTACTTTGACCAAGCTGTCCCTGAAATATTTTGGCAAGGATGTTTCCAAGAACTAAGTAATTTGTTAGGTAGCACAGGAGGCTTTTATGGAAGACAGGCTGGTTACTTTATTGCTGCAGTCTTTTGCCCAGATTTTAGTGCCGGGGCTGCTGGTGACGATTCCCCTGACCGTGGTTTCTTTTATCCTGGGGATTCTGGTAGCGTTGGGTACGGCCCTGGTGCAGATTGCGGAGCTCCGCGGCTTAAAGCAGCTGGCCCGTTTTTATGTCTGGATCGTGCGGGGGACGCCGCTGCTAGTACAGCTGTATATCATCTTTTACGGTCTGCCCAACCTGGGGATTAAGCTGGACGCTATTCCCGCCGCGATTATCGCTTTTTCCCTGAACGTAGGCGCGTACACGTCAGAAACTTTGCGGGCGGCGATCTTAGCCGTGCCCGGCGGCCAGCTGGAAGCCGGTTATTGCGTGGGCATGAGTTTTAGCCAGACCATGCGGCGGATCATCCTGCCCCAGGCGTTCAAGATTGCTTTTCCCCCGCTGTTCAATTCTTTTATCAGCTTGACCAAGGATACTTCTCTGGCGGCCAATATCACCGTCCTGGAAATGTTCATGGCTACCCAGCGGATTGCGGCGCGGACGTACGAGCCGTTCGCTCTTTACTGCGAGGTAGGTTTTATTTATCTGTTGTTCTGTACGGTGCTGACCCGGCTGCAAAGTTACGGTGAGCGCCGGCTAAGTTTAAACAAGGCCTGAAGGGAAGGTGAGGCAGATGATGCTCCGGGTGGAGAACCTGCATAAATTTTTTGGCGCCAACGAAGTCTTGAAAGGCGTCAGCCTGGAAGTGGACAAGGGGGACGTGGTGGTGATATTGGGACCCAGCGGCAGCGGCAAGACCACCCTCCTGCGCAGCATTAATTTTTTGGAAACCGCAGAGCAGGGGACGCTGCAGTTTGACGATCTGCATATTCATTTTCCGGAAGCGGAGAAAAAACAGATTCGGGAAGTACGGATGCGGACCGGCTTTGTCTTTCAGAATTACAATTTGTTTTTAAACAAGACGGCTTTGGCAAATGTTACCGAAGGTTTGATCACCGCCAGGAAATTGCCCCGGGCGGAAGCGGAACAGATTGGCCGGGCCGCTTTGCAAAAAGTCGGCCTGGGCGACCGGATGGAATATTATCCCCAGCAGCTGAGCGGCGGTCAGCAGCAAAGGGTGGGCATCGCCCGCGCCATCGCCACCAACCCGGAAGTAATTTTTTTTGACGAACCCACGTCAGCCCTGGACCCGGAATTAATCGGCGAGGTACTGGCCGTCATGAAGAAGCTGGCCCGGGAAGGTACTACCATGGTGGTGGTGACCCACGAGATGAGCTTTGCCCAGAGCGTGGCCAACAAGGTCATCTTCATGGCCGGCGGGGTGGTGGTGGAAGAAGGGACGCCCCGGCAGATTTTTACCGCGGCCCGGGAAGAGAGGACAAAGCAGTTTTTACGTCGAATTAACAGAGAGGTTGAATATATAATTTGAAGAGACGGTGGTGACACAGATGACACAGCTTACTTGGGAGGGGTTGGATAAGCAGGGTTTGTTCCGGTGGTTCCATCAGCATCCGGAACTGGGCCATGCGGAAAAGGCCACGACGGCCAGGCTTAAAGCAATTTTACAGCAGGCTGGCTTAACTTTCCTGCCCTGGCAGCTGCCTACCGGGCTGGCGGTGGCCATTGACGGAGCGCAGCCGGGTAAGACGGCGCTCTTGCGTGCGGATATCGATGCTCTGCCTATTACGGAAAAAACAGAGCTGGCCTATAAATCTCAGAATCCCGGTTGCATGCATGCCTGCGGCCACGATTTTCATATGACGGCGGTGCTGGGAGCGGCCCTGCTGTTGCAGGCGCAGCGTGCTAAACTGCACGGCCGGGTGCTGGTCGTGTTTCAGCCGGCGGAGGAAACCAGCGGCGGCGCCGCCGAAGTTTTACAAGGCGGTATCGCCCGGGGTGTCAGCGAATACTGGGGCCTGCATGTGACCAACGCTTTGCCGGTGGGGACCCTGGGTCTCAGCAGCGGCAGCGTCATGGCTTCCGTGGATAGTTTTAAGGTGACGGTGACGGGGAAGGGAACCCACGGGGCGACTCCCGAAAAGGGGAACAACCCGCTGCCCATCCTGGCAGCCCTGGTGCAGGAACTGCCGGTACTGGCCCAGCGCAAGGCAGATCCGCTCCATGCTAAAGTTTTGAGTATCACCCATGTGGAGGGCGGCAACACATGGAACGTGATCCCGGAAACGGCTTTCCTGGAAGGAACTTTGCGTTGCCAGGACCCGGAAGACCGGGCGGTGGTCAAGCAGGCTTTTTATACGTTTGTAGAAAAATATACGGCGGCACGGGGAGCCCGGAGCGAAATTTTATGGCACCGGGGACCGGCGCCGGTGGTCAACGATACGGAACTGATAGAATTTGCCGCTGAGTTAGCGCGGCACAACGGCTGGCAGGTGCGGCCGGTGGAACTGAGCATGGCCGGCGATGATTTTAGCTATTACAAGGAGCTGGGTGCTCCGGGCGCTTTAAGTGCCTACATGAAGATCGGCGTGGGCGGCGCGCATCCCATTCATGATCCGGCCTTTCAGGCGGACCCGGCGGCGCTGGAACCAACGGCGCAGTTTTTAGCGGCGCTGCTGACCGCCAGGTTACAATAAAAATTTAGCTACGCAAAATGGAGGCTGTGAGATGAGTATAGATTTTGACCAGGTTATTGAACGGCGCGGCACGGACTGTATTAAATATGATGCGGCTGTGGCCAGAGGCAAGCCGGAAGGTCTGCTGCCCTTTTGGGTGGCCGATATGGATTTTAAAGCGCCGGATCCGGTCCTGGCTGCTTTGCGGCGCCGGGTGGACCAGGGTATTTTTGGTTACAGCGATCCGGAGCCGGCGCGCTACTTTGCGCCGCTGCAAAAATGGTACCAATCCCATCATGACTGGACGCCGGAGCAAAACTGGCTGGTGAAGACGCCGGGCGTAGTTTTTGCCCTGGCCACGGCGGTCAAAGCTTTTACCAAACCCGGGGACAGCGTGCTTATCCAGCAGCCGGTTTATTATCCGTTCAGCGCCGTTATTATCAATAACGGCCGCCGGCTGGTGAACAGTCCGCTGGTTTTACAGGACGGTGTTTACCACATAGATTTTGCGGATTTCGAAAAGAAGATCGTGGAAAACCAGGTCAAGCTGTTTATCCTGTGCAGTCCTCATAATCCGGTGGGCCGGGTGTGGAGTGCGGCGGAACTTCGCCGCTTGGGCGATATCTGCCTGCAGCATCAGGTCCTGGTGGTGGCGGACGAAATCCATGACGATTTTGTCTGGCCCGGTTTTAAACATACGGTATATGCCAGCCTGGGAGAAAAATATGCCCGGCAGGCGGTGGTGTGCACGGCACCCAGTAAAACTTTTAATCTGGCCGGTCTCCAGGTTTCCAATATCTTTATTCCTGATCCGGACCTGCGGCAAAAGTTTGCCGACGAGATTACGCGCGTAGGCTACAGCCAGTTAAATACTTTGGGCCTGGTGGCGTGCGAGGCTGCCTACCGGGACGGTGAAGCATGGTTAACCGCGCTCAAAGCTTATCTGCTGGAGAATTTAAATTTTACCCGCCGCTTCCTGCAGGAAAATTTACCCCGGATTAAATTAATTGAGCCCCAGGGCACCTATTTGTTGTGGCTGGATTTCCGGGCGCTGGGTTTAGACGAGGCCCAGCGGGAAGCTTTACTGCTGCAAAAAGCCAAGGTGTGGCTGGACAGCGGCGCCATGTTCGGCAAGGACGGCGACGGTTTTGAACGCTGGAACATCACCTGTCCCCGGGTAACATTGAAACAGGGACTGCAAGCTTTGGCCGCCGCGGTGCACAAACTTCCGTAAACGCCAAGTGTGGCGGCGTTAGAAATTATGGCAGCGCTCCAAAGTGTGGCGGCGTCAGAATTATGGCGGCGTTAAAAAATTTCCAACTAAAAATTAAGGACGTGGAAAAAATTTCCACGTCCTATTTTTGTGCGCCGTTTAAATTTTAGGAAAGCGTTTTTGCAAAGCGTTCAGTAAATTGGTTGGCTGGTTTTATAACACGCGCTGCAAATAGTTTAAGCAATTCTGGTGGGTAATTTTGGCGACGGTTTGGTCACCGAACTTCTTGGTTAAAAGTTCCACCAGCGGGACAAGATCCTGCACGCCCTGAATATCCACGGGCGTATGGTCGATGCCGTCGAAATCGGTGCCGAAACCTACATGGTCGTCGTCGCCTAACAGGTCCAGCATGTAGGCGAGATGTTTATAAATGCTTTCGCTGCTGGCCTGATGGTAATCTTTTTCCAGGAAGTCGGCGTAAAAGTTGATGCCGATGAAGCCGTTATTTTTGCCCAGGGCCTTGATTTGCTCGTCGTTTAGATTGCGGGGTTGGTCGCAGAGACTATAGGCGTTAGAGTGGGTGGCGATGATCGGTTTGCTGCTGGTGGCCAGCGTATCCCAGAAACCGTAGGTGGACATATGGGAAACATCCACCGCCATACCCAGCCGGTTCATCTCGGCTACAACCTGGCGGCCAAAAGTGGTGAGTCCGCCCTTGGTGCAGTCTTCGTTGACGCCGTCGGCGATGTCGTTGCGGTTGCTCCAGACTAAAGTCAGGGCCCGCACGCCCAGCTCGTAGTACATCCGCAGGGCGGCTAAGCTGCCGCCCAGGGCGCCGCCTTCTTCGATAGCCAGCAGCGGATTAAATTTATGCTGCAAAGCTGCGGTCGCGTCGGCTTTGGTCAGGATCGGATGCACGTCCACGCCCCGGGCCGCTAATTTTTTTAATTCCGTTTTATATTTGTCCAGGAGGGTCAGGGTGTAACGGATGCCGCCGTGATAGCGGAACTGCTCCGTAGGGATGAAGAGGGCGCAGAATTGTAAGCCGCCGCCGTTCTTGAGGATCCGTTCCACATCTATATGCTGCTTGTTAGCAAAGAAATCTACCTCGTTTTTATACAGCTCGCTGATTGTATCGCAATGGGTATCACAAATAAACATTTCTACCGCCTCCACTAATTTCTTGTGCTTATTATAACATACAGAGCCGGTTCCTGGCTTCTGAAATAGTAGTGTGAATTATGAAACTTAAAACATTATTTGATAGCTTAGTACGGGGGGCGTATGTTATAATAATTAATATTAAGAGGAGGATGCGGGGATGAAACGGTACGGACTCCTGCTCCTGGCAGTAGTGCTCTTGCTGTTGTCAGGCTGCTGCCCACAAGTACAAACTCCACAGGAAAAACCGGAAACGCCAGCCGGTGTCACCACCATCAACTGGTATTATTTTCCTGTCTTCGCGCCCCGTCCCACGGCGGCCGGTTCCTACGAACAGGATGCTATCCGGAAATTTGAGGCGGCACATCCCCACATCCGGGTCAACCCGGTGCCGATTGCTTTTGATACCGGGCCGGAAAAACTGGAATACGCCCTGGACAAGGGCTTGTGCGATGTAATCTTTGACGCCCCGGGCCGGATCGTGACTTACGGCCGGGCGGGTAAACTTTTAACTTTAAATAAACTTTTTGACGAGCAGCTGCGGCAGGAGCCGGAGAATAAGGTTATCCTGGCCGCCTGCGGCGTCAACGAACGGATGTATCTCTATCCTCTCAGCACCTCGCCTTTCTACATGGCCTTTAACAAACAGATGCTGGCGGCTTCCGGCAAGGCGGATTTAGTACGGGAAGGCTGGACCCGGGAAGATTTTGTGCAGGTGCTGCAGGCTTTGCATCAGGCCGGTTTTGTGCCGGGGACGATTTTCTGCTACGGCCAGGGCGGCGATCAGGCTACCCGGGCTTTGGTCAGCAATTTGTACGGCGGCGCGGTCATCGCTCCCGATTTACAAAGTTATACTTTAAATCAACCTCAGGGCGTGGCGGCTTTGAACTTTATCCAGCAGGCGGTGCAAAAAGGCTGGCTGCTGAACGGCTCCCTGCTTACCGGTACCGATGACCTGGAGAATTTTGCCAACGGACGCAGCGCTTTTACCATCTTATGGAGCGGCGCCCAGCAGAGCGCTTATCAGCGGCAGCTTTCCGGCCGGGGCATCCAGGTGGTAGAGGTACCGTTCCCGGCGCCGGAGGGCAAACCCCGGCTGGAATATCTGGTGAACGGTTTTGCCGCGGTGCGGAGCGGGAACGATGCCCGGGAAGCGGCGGCGCTGCAGTTTATTAAATTTATGTGCGACGACCCGCACATGGGCCGGAGCAATGTGCTGCAAACCGGCGGCATTCCGGTACGGGCCGCTTTTAAGGATGTGCATGTGGAGGCCCGGATGCTGAAAATTGCATCCTGGACCAAATACTATGCGCCGTATTACAACAACGTGGTAGGTTTCAGCCAGATGCGGGTGTACTGGTACCAGATGCTGCAGTCGCTGCTGCGGCAGACCAAGACGCCGGAGGCGGCGGCCCGTGATTTTACAGATTTGGCTGATCAGACTTTAAAAGTAAAGCCGTCTTTTTAAGACGGAGTAAAAACAGGGCCGGGAGGTCTGAAGGAGGAAGCCCATGAAACACCGGGTGCGCCCCTACATCATCATAACGCTGGTTTTAGCAGCCCTCGGGATTGGCGCTTTCTTTACGTTTGCGTCGGCCTTGTTTGATTATGCCAAAGACGATAGTAAGCTGGCCATGCAGACTTTTGTGGATAACGAGATCCGCAGCATGGCGACGGAGCTGAAAGCGGCTACGGAACAGATTCAGATTATCGCCGCGTCCCTGACGGAGACCACGGATTTTGCCAACCCGGCCGTTTTGCGACGGGTTCAGGAATATCATAACCAGACCCATTTTAAAAATTTACTGGTAGCGGGCCCGGACGGCAGGGCTTTTGACGATACGGGACGGCAGTTTCAGGTAGCGGACCGGCCGGCGGTACAAAGAGCATTGTTAGGCGAGACCGGCATTTATGAAGGCACGGATATCAGCGGCCAGAAAACAATTTTGCTCTCCAGTCCGGTGATTAAGGACGGACGGGTGACGGGCGTGGTGGTAGGCGAATACGATTTGTTCGCCCTGTACCAGATCATTAACATGGAAAAGCGGCACTGGGAAAGTTACGCGGCGCTGATTAACAGCAGCGGCGATTTCCTGATCCGGGCCGACAGCGATAACCGCCTGGTCAAAAAAGGCGATAATCTTTTTGCGGCCATGCAAGGTCTGCAGTTTAAGAGCGGCAGCAGTTTAGACCGGCTGCTGCAGGACATGCATGTGAAAAAATCCGGCTTTTGCGAATACGGCGACGGCGCCAGCAAACGGGTCATGTATTACGGACCGGTGGGGATTAACGACTGGTATCTGGTCAAGGTCCATACCGACGTCATGATCCAGGAGGACATCGCGCCCATCAAGCAGATGGTGCAGAAACTTTCCCTGGTCCTGGCTGCGGTGCTGGTACTGCTGGCACTGGTGGTTTATCATGGCTTGTATAATCTGCGGCGGGCCCAGCACGCAGAAGCGCTGCGGTTTAAGACTGTGGCGGATAATATTCCCGGCGGCGTAGCCGAGCTGGTCCTGGCCAAGGAGTTAAAGGTGAGGTATGCCAACGAAACTTTCTACCGGTTACTGGACTGCCCGGAAGCGGAATTTATGAACGAGAAGATTGCCGGGTATCTGTCCCGGATCCTGCCGGAACGGACTTTTGCGCAGCTGCGGACGGTGATTGACCAGGCGGTGCAGGCCAAACATGTCTTTAGCTTTGATTTTGTCCTGCCGGCGGCTACGGCTAAGCCCAAGTGGCTGAATCTGAACGGCCGCATCATCGCCAGAGGTAAACAGGGCTTAATCCTGCAGACGGTGCTGATGGATGTGACCGCGGAAAAAGAACGTCTGGCAGCCGTGGAGGCACAAAGCAAGCTGGATGAGATGACGGGTATTTACAATAAGATTTCGGCCCAGCATCTGGTCAAAGACCGGACGGAAGCAGCCGATTCGGTAATCTGGGGCGCCCTGGTGGTCATGGATATCGACCGCTTCAAAGGGGTCAACGATCATTTCGGCCATCTGGTGGGCGACGAGGTCATCACCAAGATCGGCGCGGTGCTGAAAGATTATTTTAAGCTGCCGGATATTGCCGGCCGGGTGGGCGGCGATGAATTTATCATCTACGTGGATCATGTGTCAGGTTACAATCAGATCAGCCTGATCCTGCATCAGCTGCAGGGCGCCATCAAGGCTCTGCGTTTTTCGGATCCCAAGCTGCACATTACCTGCTGCATGGGTTGTGTCTGCGGTCCGCGCTATGCTTTCCGGGAGTATAACCAGGCCTTTGAACTGGCGGACAAGAACCTGTACGTGGCAAAGAACAGGAACCGGGGCGACCTGGAAATTACTTTCCTGGACGATGCCAGCTGGGGACCTTTGAATTAAGCCGGCGGAAAAATTGACGTACCGACACAATTTAGGAAAAAGTAAAAATCTAGAAAAAAACTGCGTGGAGCGGTTAAGTTCCACGCAGTAATTTTTTATTTTGGTTTCAGCGCCCGCTTGATGCCGGCAAAGGTTTCCGGGCTGATAATATGTTCGATGCGGCAGGCATCTTTTTCGGCAATGTCTTCCGGGATGTCCAGCTTGTCTACAAAAAAGCGGGTCAAAGTTTTATGGCGCTCGAAAACGCCGCTGGCGATTTTTAAACCTGCATCGGTGAAGAGGATCTCGCCGTCAGGTTCGATCGTGATATATTTATCTTTTTTCAGGATGCCCATGGCCCGGCTGATACTGGCTTTGGAAAAACCCATCTTCGTGGCTACGTCGATGGAACGGACCTTCCCTTTTTCTTCCCGGAGTTCCAGGATGGTTTCCAGGTACATTTCTCCTGATTCTAAGAGCGGCATAGTATTTCCTCCCACAATATACATCTATTTTAACATCCCTGCCCTGTCTCTTCAAGTGTCTTCATGTTATAATGAGGCAAAGGAGCTTAACATGCTGGATTTTATCACGGAGACCACCACGGTGTGGGAATTTTTACAAAAGACGGACCGGCCCATCGTCCTGTACGGGATGGGCAACGGGGCGGACAAAATTTTAACGCAGCTGGCCGCCCTGGGCAAAAAGCCGGCGGGCATCTTTGCCAGCCGGGAATTTGTACGGGGGCAGCAGTTTCACGGTTTAACCGTCCAGACTTACGAGGCTTTGCGGCAGCAGCTGGGCGATTTTGTCATCGTGCTGGCTTTTGCCAGCGAGCGGCCCGAGGTGCTGGCCCGTTTTTACGAGCTGGCGGCGGCGCAGACGGTGGTGGCGCCCCATGTGCCGGTTTTTGCCGGCGACGAGGTACTGACCCCGGCGCTGGTACAGGACCAGGCGGAAAAAATTGCCACGGTGTACCGGCGTCTGGCAGATGACCAGTCCCGGCAGGTTCTGGCCGGAGCCTTAAATTATAAGCTGAGCGGTAAGGTCAGCTATCTGGAAAAAATTACCACGGCACGCCGGGACGATTTGCAGCTGCTTACGTTAGGGCGGCACGAGGTATATGTGGACGGCGGCGCCTACAACGGGGATACGCTCCGGGAATTTATGGAGCTGACCGGCGGGAGCTACGCTAAAATTTATGCCTGCGAGCCGGATGCCCGCAATTTTAAAAAACTGCAGGCGCTGGTGCAGGAACAACAGTGGCCCCGGGTACAGTGCGTGCCCCAGGGTTTGTGGAGCACAAAGACGGAACTGGCTTTTAGCGCTACCAGCGGCCGCCAGGCCGCGCTGCTGACCGAACTGGGTACGGCAAAGAAAACAGTGCCGGTGCCGGTTACTTCCCTGGACGAACTGTTAGGCACGGACCAGGCTACGTATATCAAGCTGGATGTGGAAGGCGCCGAACTGCCGGTGCTGCAGGGCGCGGCCATACAATTACGGGGACGGCCTAAACTGTTGGTGGCGGCGTACCATCACGACCGGGATCTGTGGGAACTGCCCCTGGCGTTGTGGCAGGCCTGCCCGGAGTATAAGATTTATCTGCGCAAGCATCCCTACGTGCCGGACTGGGAATTAAACTTCCTGGCGCTGTGAGCCCTGGCAACAGGGAAGATCGCAGGACAGGCCGCAGTTACACAATAGAGTATGCTAATCTTTTTTACCTCCCGGGCACGGCGTCCCCAACCAGAGCTAACTAGCGGGATTAAAAATGTCCCTGTGGGAACAATTTACCACAATTGTCTTGCCAGGTTGGACGAAAGTGTCCAAGACTGTAAAAGGTGACATATTTTCTTAAAAAAACATAAAAATTTGTACAATTGTAAGCAGGAATTCTCCTAGCCTGAGAGAATTTTATAAGTAGTATACAATAATACACAAAGGAGTGGATTGGTAATGAGAAAAGCAAAATGGTTGTGCGCGGCAGCGGCAGCTCTGGCAGTTTCTACAGCATTGTTAGCCGGCTGCGGCGGTGGTGACAAAAAGGCTGCGGCTCCTGCTGCAGGCGCCAAAGGCCCCAAGGGTGATGTCATGGTTTATACTTCTATTTATCCTGATATCATCGACAAGATGTGCAAACCGAACGTAGCAAAAGCTTTCCCGGATCTGAAAGTTACCTGGTTCCAGGGTGGTACCGAAAAGGTAAAGACCAAGATTGCCGGCGAAGTTAAAGCTAAGAAGATAGGTGCCGATGTCCTGATGGTTGCCGATCCTTCCTATTATTTAACCCTGAAGAAACAAGGTTTGCTGATGGATTATGTAGCTCCGAACCAGAAAGACGTCGTAGCTGATAAAGATAAGGCTGGTTCCTGGACGGCAGTCCGCATCAGCAACATGATCATCGCTTACAATACCACGAAGCTGAAACCCGAAGAAGCTCCGAAGAGCTGGAAAGATTTACTGGATCCCCGCTTTAAGGGCAAGATCGCAATGCCCAGCCCCATGCTGTCCGGTACGGCTTATGTAGCAGCCGGCGCTCTGTCTGATAAATATGGCTGGGAATATTTCGATAAGTTAAAAGCTAACGGCCTGCGTGTCGAAGAAGGCAACAGCGCCATTCAAAATAAACTGCTGACCGGCGAATATCTGGCAGCAATGATCCTGGAAGAAAACATCCTGAAACTGGCGGCAGAAAAACATGAACCGTTAAAGGTTGTTTACCCCAGCGATGGTATCATCTGTGTTCCGTCCCCGATTGCCATCTTCAATGCGACCAAGAATCCTGAAGGCGCTAAGGCAGTTGAGAACTGGTGGCTGAGCAAGGATGGCCAGCAGGCTGTTGTTAAGGGCTGGATGCACTCTGTACGTAACGATGTTGAGCCGCCTACAGGCGCTCCGAAACTGTCCACCCTGCTCCCCACTGCTGTAAAAGTAAACTGGGAGAAGTTAGCTAACGAAGAAGCTCAGATTAAAGAAGCATTCCGTGTACGCGTAATGGATAAATAAGTTCTGTCAGGCGTAGGGGACTTCGCCTGACGGAGTTCCTTCGCCTTTTGTTTTCGGGTCAAAATTTTAACGAAGGGGAGTGTACTTATCTATGAAGCATACCAAGTTGTTTACGGCGGCTGCCGCGGCCATGGCTCTGGCGGCAGTACTCATGACCGGTTGTGGCGGCGGCGGTGATAAAAAAGCTGCAACTGCCAGCTCCAATGCTAACACCAAGGTGAAGGGCGATGTGATGGTTTACACCTCTATTTACCCTGATATCCTGGATAAGCTCTGCAAACCCAATGTTGCTAAAGAATTACCGAACCTGAAAGTTACCTGGTTCCAGGGCGGTACGGAAAAGGTTAAGACCAAGATTGCCGGCGAAATCAAGGCCAACAAGGTCGGCGCCGATGTGCTGATGGTAGCTGATCCTTCCTATTATCTGTACCTGAAGAACAAGGGCCTGCTCCTGAACTACAAGAGCCCCAACCTGAAGGACGTCATTGCGGATAAGGATCCGGACGGCGCCTGGACGGCAGTACGTATCAACAACATGATTATCGCTTATAACCCCGATAAGATTAAGAAAGAAGATATTCCTACCAGCTGGGCGGACCTGACCAATCCTAAATACAAGGGCAGGATCGCAATGCCTAACCCCATGCTGTCCGGTACCGCTTATGTAGCAGTAGGCGCGCTGGCCGACAAGATGGGCTGGGAGTATTTTGATAAGTTAAAAGCTAACGGTCTGCGTGTCGAAGAAGGCAACAGCGCCATTCAGAACAAACTGTTGACCGGCGAATACATGGCCGCTATGATCCTGGAAGAAAATATCCTGAAACTGCAAGAGACCAAGCATGAACCTTTGAAGGTTTGCTATCCTAAGGAAGGCTGCATCATCATCAACTCGCCTATCGGTATCTTCAAGAGCACCAAGAACGCTGAAGGTTCCCAGGCCATGGTTGACTGGTGGCTGACCAAGGAAGGCCAGCAGGCTGTTACCGCCGGCTGGATGCACTCCGTCCGTGGCGACGTTGAGCCGCCTCATGGCGCACCGAAACTGTCCACCCTGCTCCCGAACGCCATTAAGATCGACTGGAACAAGCTGGCCAACGAAGAAGCACAGATTAAGGAACAGTTCCGTGTCAGAGTCATGGATAAATAATTGTATATATAACCCGCTGCCTTTTTGTTAGCGGCGGTATTCCTGTCAGTTATCTAAGTTTTGCTATCAGGGACTACTGCCAAAGTAGTCCCTGATTTTCCCATTTTTCGTAGCGCAACCCTGCGCGCTGCTCCGGCATTGGGCCGGGGAAAGGAAGTCAAGGTGAAACATCTCCCACGTATCGATAGCAAATTTATTGTTATCGCTCTCTCTGTTTTAGTCTTACTTTATTTTATCGTCTTCCCGATGCTGATTCTGATTTACGACAGCTTTGTGGTGGACGGTGCCATTAACTTTAGCAATTATAAGGCCGTTTACAGCCAGAATGTGAACTGGAAGGCTCTGGTTAATACCGTGGAGCTTTCGCTGCTGGTCATGATTGCCAGCGTCATCATCACTTTCCCGATGGCCTGGCTCATCGGCCGTACTGATCTGCCCTGGAAGAGAACCTTCCGTACCATCCTGGTAGGCAGCTATATGATTCCTCCCTATGTAGGCGCCATTGCCTGGGTACAGATGTTAAACCCCAGCGTCGGTTATCTGAATGAGTTGTTCAAATTTATTTTCCATTTGTCCGCAGCGCCTTTCAATATTTATTCTATCGGTGGTCTGGCCTGGGTTCTGACTTTGTTCTATTCACCCTTCGCCTTCATCACCATCTCCCGCGCCATGGAAAAGATGGATCCGACCCTGGAAGAAGCAGCCCGGGTGGCGGGCGCGTCCCCGCTCCGTACTTTGTGGGATGTAACCCTGCCGTTGATGGCTCCTTCTATCGTGGCCGGCGGCCTGTTGGTTTTCATTGCCGCAGGTTCAGCCTTCGGTATTCCGGCTATCGTCGGTATGCCGGGCAACATTGAAGTAATGACCACCCGTATCGTAACCTTCGTGTACATGGGCGACGATAAGGGTATTCGGGATGCCACGGCCCTGGCCGTTTCCCTGATGATTATCGCCAACGGTCTGCTCTTCTTCATGAGCTGGCTGTTGAGCCGTAAAGATTACACCACCATCAGCGGCAAGAGCACCCGCCCCAACATGGTAGAGCTGGGCAAGTTCAAACACCTGGCTTTCGCTATCGTGGCCGGATATGCTTTCGTAGCCGTGATCCTGCCGATTGGTTCCGTGGTCATGACTTCGTTCATCAAGAGTATGAGTAAGGGGCTGGAGCTAACCAACTTCGGCATCGACCCCTGGATACCGGTTATCACCAGCGCCCAGTACATGGAAAGTATCGGCCGCTCCCTGGTTTACGGTGTCATCGCTGCTTGTATCGGCACGGTTTTGTCCGTGTTTGTGGCGTACCTGTCGGTTAAGACCAACATTACCGGCCGCAGTCTGCCGGACCTGCTGGTTGTTTTAGGCGGCAGTACTCCGAGTATCGTTATTGCCCTGGCATTGATTATCACCTTCTCCGGCAACTACGGTCTCAATATTTATTCCACCATGTGGATCCTGATCGTCGGCTATCTGGTTAAATACATGACCATGAGCGTGCGTACGGTGGCGGCTTCCTTAAGCCAGGTGCATATCAGCCTGGAAGAGGCAGCCCTGAACAGCGGCGCCAGCTGGCTCAGAACCTGTAAGGATATTATCATTCCGCTGGTTATGCCCAGTATCGTGGCCGGCTGGTTCCTGATCTTCATGCCCAGCTTCTACGAACTGACCATGTCCAACCTGCTCTACGGCGCCGACACCAAGACGATTGGCGTGTTGCTGTATGAGTTGCAGACTTATGCAGATACTCAGAACGCGTCCGTGCTGTCCGTAATCATCCTGGTTATCGTCCTGGCCGGCAACCTGATCCTGAATAAGATCACTAAAGGTGCGGTTAGTATTTAATTTGGCCACAAAGGAGAGAAAATATCGTGTCACAAGTATCGATTGAGCATGTGTATAAACGTTTCGGCAAGGTAACTGCCGTAGGAGATTTTAATTTACAGGTCGCCGATGGCGAGTTCGTTTCCCTGCTGGGACCATCCGGCTGCGGCAAGACCACGACCTTAAGGATGGTGGCCGGTTTTGAAAGAACTACCGAAGGTAAGATTACCATCGGTGAAAAGGTAGTAAATAATCACGAGGACGGCACTTTCGTACCGCCCGAGAAACGCGATATCGGCATGGTGTTCCAGAGCTACGCCGTGTGGCCCCATATGACCGTGTTCCAAAACGTGGAATATCCGCTCAAGATTCAGAAAGTGGATAAGGCGGAACGGGACAAGAAAGTACAGAACATCCTGGACATGGTACATCTGGGCGAATACGGCGAACGTTATCCGAACCAGCTGTCCGGCGGCCAGCAGCAGCGTGTGGCCCTGGCCCGCGCCCTGGTGGCTAATCCCAGCCTGCTCCTGTTGGATGAACCTTTGTCCAACCTGGATGCCAAGCTGCGTGAAAGCATGCGTTTTGAGATTTCCGCCCTGCAAAAACGTCTGGGCATCACGGTTATCTACGTCACCCATGACCAGTCCGAAGCCATGACCATGAGCGATCGTATCGTGGTGATGAGTGCCGGCGTGGTACAGCAGATCGGCAAGCCCTATGATATTTATACCAAACCGGCCAACAAGATGGTGGCCGACTTTATCGGTCTGGTTAATTTCCTGCCCGGCGTGGTCAAGGGCGACCGTGCTTTCCTGGAAGGCACCGAGGTAAGCTTTGCCAACGACAAGAACCTGACCGGCAATGTTACCATTGCCGTACGTCCGGAAAACATCAAGTTAAGCAAGACCGGCGGTATCGTCCAGGGCACCATGAAACATCGCTTCTATCTGGGCGATTCCGTGGATTACCGGGTACAGGTGGGCGATAAGCATGTCATCCGCGTCATCATCAAAGGTATCCAGTACGGAACTTTTGCCGATGGCGAACCAGTGTACCTGGACTTTGACAAGGTAATGCTGTTTAACCGGGAATAAGACTTTAAGGACGGGGTTGCCGCGGTAGCCGCGACGGCCCCGTTTTTTTATGAGTTGGTCTCCGGCTCCGGTCGTGGTATAATTACATATCATGAAAAAATTTTGGTTAGGCCTGCTGCTGGTAAGCTTACTCTTAAGCGGCTGCGGGCAGACAGAAAAGCATACAGGGGCTGCGCCGGCGGTTAAAAATCCGGCGGCGGCCGGCACTTATCTGACCGTGGTCAGCAGCCTGGGTCTGGAACGGACCCGGGTTTTGGCGCAGGCCTTTGCGGACCAGACCGGGATTATCGTGCAGCTGGAAGAACTGCCGGCGGAACCTTTATCCCTGCGGCTGCAGTTTTTAAGCACGCAGCCGGCGGATATCTGGCTGGGCGGCACGGCGGAGGAATATTACCAGGCGGATAAGCAGCGCTATCTGCAAAGCTATCAGGCGGCCGGCACGGCAACTTTGCCGGCGGAACTGAAAGACCGCAGCAACCGCTGGACGCCGGTGGCGGTGGATTATCTGGCGCTGCTGACGAACAGGGATAAAGCCAGACGGCTGCACATTCCGGTGCTGAACAACCTGGCGGAATTAACCCAGCCGGTTTTGTACAAGGATATCGTCATGGCCCGTCCGGAAAACGGCGGCGCCGGTTTTAGTTTTATCACCACGGTCTGGCAGTGGTGGGGTAAAGAACAGGCCCTGGAATATGCCGGACGCATCCGTACCCAGGAAGTGGCGTATGTGCTAAGTGATGCGGAAGCAGCCCTGGCCGTGTACCAGGGCCAGAAGACGGTGGCGGTGCTGCCCCTCAGTTATGCCCGGGCCCTGCACAGAGAACACCGGGAACTGGCGGCGCTGCCGCTGCAGGATTGCAACGGGGCCAAGATCATAGGCGCCGCGCTGCTAAAATCGGCGCCGCATCCGGCGGCAGCCGGGCAGTTTGTAGACTTTTTGCTGAGTCCGGCCGGACAAAAACTGGTGACGGACGGCGGTCTGATTGCGCCGGGTGCGCCTTTGTTAGCCGGCGGGGAAGCCATACCCCTGGTGCACAAAGATCTGGCCTGGACCGGTACGTATAAGACCGAGATTATTAATACCTGGCTGAATGCCAGATAAATAACAGCCCTCATTGGGCCGAGTAGTAAGGAAGGATGGTAGGAAATGATGAACAAAAAGAAAGTGGTAGTTGTAGGTTTGGCGCTGGCTATGTTAGCCGGACTTTTTGCCGGCTGCGGCGGCGAGAAAAAAGCGGCGGACGGCAAAAAAGTTTACAACGTGGGCATTGCCCAGCTGGTACAGCACGCGGCTTTGGATGCGGCGAACAAGGGCCTGGTGGACGGCCTGGCGGCCAAAGGTTTTAAGGTTGGCGAAAATTTGAAAATCGACCAGCAGAACGCGCAAGCCGATCAGTCTAACTTACAGAATATCGCCCACCGTTTTGTGAACAACAAGGTAGATTTGATTTGCGCTATCGCCACGCCGACGGCGCAGGTTATGGCCAACGCCACCAAAGATATTCCTATCGTGGGTACGGCCATCACCGATTTCCAATCGGCAAAACTGGTTAAGGATAATAACAAACCGGGCACCAATGTGACCGGTACCAACGATATGAACCCGGTGAAGGAACAAGTGGAACTGGGATTGAAACTGGCGCCGGCCACCAAGACCGTGGGCCTGATTTATTGCTCCAGCGAAGTGAATAGCCAGATTCAGGCGAAATTAGCCAAGGAAGCGGCCAAGGCTCTCGGCCTGGCCGTGGAAGAAGCTACGGTTTCCAATGTGAATGATATTCAGCAGGCGGCCCAAAGCCTGATCAGTAAAAAAGTCGGTTTTATCTATGTGCCCACGGACAATGTGGTAGCCAGCGCTACCGCCGCCCTGACCAAGATTACCAATGAAGCTAAGGTGCCGGTAGTTTCCGGCGAGGCCGCGCTCTTAAAGAACGGCGCTGCCGCTTCCATGAACCTGGACTTTTATAAGCTGGGCAAGATGGCGGGCGAGATGGCCGGTGATATTTTGTCAGGCAAAGCCAAACCGGCGGATATGCCCATCAAGGGTCAGGATAAATTTGAACCGGTGATCAGCAAAGCGGCCGTGCAAACTTTGGGATTGAAAGTTCCGGCCGACCTGGAAAAATACGTGAAGTAAAATCTTGTAAAACTTGTTACAAAGTTTACGGGAAGTTGCGGCCAGTGGCTGTAACGACGTTAATAAAATTGACGATAGCCGCGGAGAATGTTACAATAAACTATATTTTATTTCCAAGGAAATAAAAATGGAACTAAAAATTTTTAAGAGTAGGATGGAAGGATGGGAAAAATTATGTTTGCCAAGAAAAAAGTTGTTGCTCTGGGTTTAGCCCTCACTTTAGCTTTAGGACTCGTCGCCGGCTGCGGCGGTGCTGGTGATAAAAAACCGGCAGCCAAAAAGATGTACAATGTGGGTATCGCGCAGCTGGTAGAACATCCGGCTTTGGATGCGGCCAACAAAGGTTTCGTGGACGGCCTGGCTTCCAAGGGCTATAAGGAAGGCCAGAATGTGAAGTTTGATAAGCAGAACGCCCAGGCTGATCAATCCAACCTGCAGAACATCGCCCAGCGCTTTGTTTCCAATAAGGTGGATTTGATTTGCGCCATTGCCACGCCGACGGCGCAGACCATGGCCAATGCCACCAAGGATATTCCTATCGTGGGCACCGCTATCACGGATTACGAAGCCGCAAAATTAGTTAAAGATAATAAGAAGCCCGGCACCAATGTGACCGGTACTACCGATATGAACCCGGTCAAGGAACAGGTAGAACTGGCGCTGAAAATTATGCCGAAGGCCAAGACTTTAGGTTTGATTTACTGCTCCAGCGAAGTCAACAGCCAGATTCAGGCCCAGATGGCCAAGACGGCTGCCAAAGCCAAGGGCCTCAATGTTTTAGAAACCACGGTTTCTACCGTGAATGATATTCAGCAGGCTGCCCAGAACTTAGTGGGCAAGGCCGATGTGATTTATGTGCCTACCGATAACGTTTTGGCCAGCGCTATGCCGACCCTGACCGCGATTACCAACGAAGCCAAGATTCCCGTTATCTGCGGTGAAGGCGGGATGCTGAAGGGCGGCGGTACCGCTACCCTGGCCGTTGATTATTACAAACTTGGTTTTACCACCGGCGAGATGGCAGCAGATATTCTTGCAGGTAAATCCAAACCGGCCGATATGGCCATTAAAGCCCAGGATAAATTTGAGACCATCATCAACAAGGCCGAAGTCCAGAAGTTGGGCTTGCAGTTACCGGCTGACCTGGAGAAGTTCGCGAAATAATGATTGATCTATTAGTGCCGACGGTTGCCCAGGGCTTGCTCTGGGCAATCATGGCCTTAGGTGTTTATATTACTTTCAGGGTCCTCGATATTGCCGATCTGACCGTGGAAGGAACTTTCCCTCTGGGCGCGGCTACTGCGGCAGCAGTAATCGCAAAGGGTGGTTCCCTGATCACGGCTTTTGTATTGGCGGCCATTGCCGGTTGCTTAGCCGGGGTGGTGACAGGCGTCCTGCATACCAAATTAAAAATTCCCGCGCTGCTGGCGGGCATCCTGACCATGATTGGGCTCTATTCCGTGAACCTGCGCATCATGGGCAAGGCGAACCTGTCCATGCTGGGCATGGATACCGCTTTTACCTATATGAAAAACCTGACCGGTTTCAGCAATTCCGTGACCGTGCTCTGCGTAGGCGCCATCAGCTGCATCTTGATCAGCGTGGTGATCTACTGGTTCTTCGGCACCGAGATTGGCTGCGCTATTCGCGCCACCGGTTTTAACCAGCAAATGATTCGCGCCCAGGGCGTGAATACCAATATCACTATCGTGCTGGGTCTTCTCATCAGCAATATGCTGGTGGGTATCGCCGGCGCCCTGGTGGCACAGAACAACGGTTTCGCCGATGTGGGCATGGGCGTAGGCACCATCGTCATCGGTCTGGCCAGCGTTATTATCGGCGAGGTGCTCTTTGGCACCCGCAGTTTCAAGAACAGTTTGATCAGCGTCTGCCTGGGCAGCGTGGTGTACCGTATCGTCATCGCGGTAGTGCTGCAGATGGGCATGCCGCCTAACGATTTAAAACTGTTTACTGCCATCCTGGTAGCGATCGCGTTGTCGCTGCCGCTGATCCAGAATCAGTTTAAGGGTAGAAAGGCGGCCAAATAATGTTAGAAGTGAAAAATATTTATAAGACTTTCTTCCCGGGGACCATTAACGAAAAACGGGCGCTCACGGGTTTAAGCCTGCATTTGAAGCCGGGCGATTTTGTCACCGTCATCGGCGGCAACGGCGCCGGCAAATCCACGCTTTTAAATTCCATCAGCGGCGTGCTGCGGGTGGATAAGGGCCAGATTATCATTGACGGCACGGACGTGACCAAGATGCCGGAACACCAGCGGGCCAAGTATATCGGCCGCGTGTTCCAGGATCCTATGATGGGCACCGCCGCCGGCATGATGATTGAAGAAAATCTGGCCATTGCCTCCCGCCGGGGACAGACTCCGGGATTAAGGTGGAGCCAGCGGGAAGAGGACGATGCACGTTTCGTCAAATTATTAAAAGAACTGGACCTGGGCCTGGAAGACAGGCTGACGGCCCGGGTAGGACTGTTAAGCGGCGGCCAGCGCCAGGCGCTGACCCTGCTCATGGCTTCTTTAAAGACGCCTAAACTTTTGCTTTTGGACGAACATACGGCGGCCCTGGACCCCAAGACGGCGGAAAAAGTGCTGGACCTGACCCAGAAGATTGTGTCCCGGGACCATCTGACCACCCTGATGATTACCCATAACATGCGAGACGCGCTGCGCTTTGGCAACCGGCTCATCATGATGCACGAAGGACGCATCCTGGTGGACGTGGAAGGGGAAAAGAAGAAGACGCTGAAGATTCCTGACTTGCTGCAGATGTTTGAGCAGGCGGCGGGGAATGAATTGGACAGCGATAGTTTGC
This sequence comes from Acidaminococcaceae bacterium, assembly GCA_022484685.1. GTDB lineage: Bacteria > Bacillota > Negativicutes > Acidaminococcales > Acidaminococcaceae > JAKVKY01. The sequence continues at coordinate 88,353 of JAKVKY010000004.1, forward strand.
TGCTGAGTTAGTAGCAAAGAGAATTTGTAATAAGAGAGTGCGCAGTTGTGAATTGGCAACAGTCACAGTTTAAAACGGGTGCAAGCTCTACGCGCAAGACTACATAATGCTGTTTTAGTGGTTGGCTCAGCTGCTCGCATGCTGTTCCCGGTCTTGCGACCGGGCCTTCATGCTCGCGACGCTTCGCTAACCTACTAAAACGACGCATTATTCCGATGCACGTATCGCTTGCACCCGTTTCCAATTGTTGTTGCGAGTACGAGCACGAACCCTTTTATAAATTTATTATTTTTATTAATCAGGACAGCAAAAAGCAGCTGTAAGATAAAATTCTTACAGCTGCTTTTATTTTTTGTTAGGCGCAAGTAAGTTATTTGTGGTAAGGAAATTTATTTGCCGGATGCTTTTTTGTTCAGTCTTTCCTTGGTGATTTCTGCGATAGTAAATATAAAAGGGGCGGGAAAGATACTGCGCGCGAATGCGGAAGGGCGCGTAGTTTTAGTAGGACGGCGCAGCGTCGTGAGCATGAAGGCCCGGTCGTAAGACCGGGAACAGCATGCGAGCAGCGAGCAGGCCACTAAAACAGCGCCATGTAGCTCTGAGCGCAAAGCATTTTTCCCGCCCCTTAGGTATTAAATGCTGGTTAAGAGAAATATCTGCTGCGAGTTTTACAGCGTGTTCAGATATTCTTCGGCAAACTTGGAGGCCATGGCGCCGTCCGCGGCGGCGGTGATAATTTGGCGCAGGGCCTTGGTGCGGATATCGCCTACGGCGAAAACGCCGGGCAGGTTGGTGCGGGTGGTTTCGTCGGCGATGATGTAACCCTGTTTGTCCAGCTGCAGCTGGCCTTCAAACATTTGGGTTACGGGTACGCGACCGATGGCTACGAACAGTCCGGCCACGGCAATTTTCTGAGTGCTGCCGTCTTTGTTGGCGACGGTGATGCCGGTAACTTTTTTCTCCGCGTGGATGGCTTTTACGGAACTGTTGTAAAGGATAGTTACGTTCTTAGCTTCCAGGAGGGTACGCAGCATAACTTGTTGCGCCGCCAGTTTGTCCCGGCGGTGGATCAGGGTCACGTGTTTGCAAATCTTGGAGAGGAACAGGGCTTCTTCCACGGCGGTGTTGCCGCCGCCTACGATAGCCACGTCCTTGTCTTTATAAAGCATGCCGTCGCAGGTAGCGCAGTAGGCTACGCCCCGGCCCCACAGATTCCGTTCTTCCGGCAGACCGATTTCCCGGGGATTAGCGCCCAGCGCCAAAATAATGGCTTTGCCGGTAAAATCTCCGT
>JAKVKY010000005.1 GCA_022484685.1 Acidaminococcaceae bacterium
TGCGTGATTTAATTTTCTCCAGGATAGAATCTATCTTATAGGGAATCTCCGGAATTAAAATAACATCGGCACCGCCGGCCAGTCCGGAATGTAAGGCAATCCAGCCCGCATATCGTCCCATAACTTCCAAGGCCATCACCCGGTGATGAGATTCAGCGGTAGTATGGATACGGTCTAATGCTTCCGTAGCCATCGCCATAGCTGTGTCAAAACCGAAAGTGCGTTCCGTACAAGGCAGATCGTTATCGATGGTCTTGGGAACCCCTACAACCTTGACCCCACATTCTTTAGCCAGCTGACTGCCAATAGCCAGACTGCCGTCACCGCCGATATCAATCAAAGCTTCAATGCCGCGACGCTTCAGATTCCTGACTACCGTTTCCCGTTCATCCGTATAGGTAATCGTGCCATCTTTAGCCTCATGGGCAAATTTAAAAGGATTATCCCGGTTCGTAGTGCCCAGCACCGTACCACCCTGAGGCAAAATACCGGAAACATCTTTATGTGTTAATAAACGCATCTTATCACTTACGAGACCATTAAAACCATTTTCTATCCCGTAAATATCATAGCCGCAACCAAGGGCCGTTTTTACAACGGCCCTGATCACGGCGTTCAAACCGGGGCAATCGCCGCCACCGGTTAATACTGCTAATGTACCTCTTGTATCAATCATTTAAACTTGCCTCTCTGCTTTTAGTCAACATTCCAAACTGTAAATCCTGCCTTAGGAATACGAATGGATTCCGTTCCGTCGAACTTATCATAGCAGAGCTGTCCATCTTTTTCATAACCAGGCCATGCAGCCACAATAACTTTCTTCTCGCTCAGTTTCTTTAACAAAGAACCAACATCCAGGTGGAAAACAGGTACGAACAAGGTTTGCAACCTATCCAACATAATCACGTCTGAATTGTAACTATCCAGGATGGCACCCATGATTTCCGGTGCTTTGTCATTCCTGCCATTCTGAGGCACGGTCAGGAACTCCTCGCTAATCAGCATCCGGCAATCCAGATACTCCCATTTCTTATCCTCGGCAGCCTCGCGCATAATCTTGCTCTTACCGCTACCGGGCTTACCGATAACGAAAATTACCCCGTTCACACCTTTTTGAGCTGCTTCCACCACATTCACAAAATCTTCTGCCTGGCTCATATTAATTACCTCCCAACTATTATACTACGCATCTACAACTTTGGTTATTATATTCGCTATTTCTCGATAAAACCCTTTTGAAAAAGATAACATCATCTGTTTTTTCCAAATGATGTTACAATATGTATCACTTTTATCATTTTTTGCCTTTTCGTCCTGGCTTTCTGACACCCTTATGATGCCTGTCCGCCGCTAAAAGACTTTTGCACACGGCTTGAATATCCACATCACTGGCACAACTTTCCCGATACTTTTCCACCTTCCGCTTTACTCTTTGCAGGGCATTATCAATGGATTTAATATGCCGGTGTAATTCTGCCGCGGTTTCCTGGTAAGATTTTCCATCCAGATAACTCATGAAAACTTCCCATTCCAGATCGCTAAGTATCTTGTACATCTTATTCTGGATATCCGCCAGTTCTTCCTGCCGGATAATCATCTCTTCCGGATTAGTCTGCTTGTTAGTATTGGCAAACACATCCAACAAGGTGCGGTCTGAGTCATCTTCATAAATTGGTTTATTCAAAGAAATATAAGAATTTAAAGGAATATGTTTCTGGCGAGTAGCAGTCTTGATGGCCGTAATAATCTGCCTGGTCACGCACAACTCTGCAAATGCTCGAAAAGAAGACTGTTTATCGCTACGGAAGTCACGGATAGCTTTATAAAGCCCAATCATGCCTTCCTGAATAATATCTTCTCTTTCAGCGCCAATCAAAAAATAACTCCTGGCTTTACCGCGAACAAAGCTTCTGTATTTAATCAACAGATACTCCTGCGCCAGACTGTCATGTTTCTCCTGAGCAATCTTTACTACCTGCTCATCCGGCAGGTCCACAAAAGCGGCAAACGGGTCTTTGATTTCTTCATCAGTCAAAGAAAGGCCCTCCCTTCGCTGTAGTCATGCTTTCATTATACATGGAAAGCGGCTCCGGGTCAAATGCGGCGCTATTTGCGGCGTAATTCTTCCAGATTCTGCAAAACCCCTGGATGGATACGCCCCGCTACCTCGTTGCGCCCGCTGCGACCAGGCCGTCTCTCAATTTTTTCTGAAATGCGTTTCTTAGCATACAAATATTTCTCTCTAAATTCCCGGGAACTGATACGATATGCACCGCTGCCGAGAATACTGTTTTGTTCCGCATAATCACTGGTAACCACGAAGACCTTGGCACCTCCGTTACGTGCCAGTTGGTAAACATAACGTTCAATCCAGGTATCAGCGGTTTCATTTTCCGCTGTAAAAACCACCTTGGCACCGGCTATCTCCGTGACCGAAGCCGGTCCTTTCACTTCCATGGCATCAAAAACCAGCACGGCCTGATAATCATAAAAGGCAGCGTACTCGCTTACCTTATGGACAAGCTGGTCCCTGGCATGTGCCAGATCAAGTTCTTTCAACTTGGCAAAATCATCCCAGTTATTAATAACATTGTAGCCGTCTACTACAATATATTCCCTGCTCATCTTACCTGTTCCTCGCCAGGCGCTGACGTACAACCTCATATAGTAAAACCGCGCCAGCCGCGCCGGCATTTAACGAATTCACACCGCCGAACATGGGTAGGCGTACCAGGATGTCACAACTTTCACGCACCAGACGTCCCAGCCCCTTGCCTTCAGCTCCGACCACCACCACGATAGGTCCGGTCAAATCAGCCTCATAACAAATGTTACCCGACATATCAGCGCCTACCACCCAGAAGCCCTGCTCTTTTAATTTTTGCAGGGTCTGTGTCACATTACCGATTTGAACCACTGGCACATATTCCACAGCTCCGGCCGAAGTTTTCGCCACAACGGCGTTGAGAGGGCAGCTATGTCGTACTGGCAAAAGAACTCCATGAACGCCGGCGGCATCTGCCGTTCTGATTAAAGCCCCTACATTTTGCGGATCCTGCAATTCATCCAACAGCAGCAAAAAGGGAGCTTCTCCCCGGCTGCGCGCTTTTTCCAACACCTTCTCCAGGGAACTAAAGGCTACCGGCGCCGCCACCGCGGCCACACCCTGATGCTTGATACCTGGCAGCAGGGTGTGCAGTTTCTCCGGCTTCACGTACTCTACCATGATACCGGCTTCTTTAGCCTGATGGAGTATCTCGCCCAAACTACCGCCCTGTAAGCCTTCCTGCACATAAAGTTTATTTAAAGGTCTACCACTGCGCAAAGCTTCCATGACCGCATTCCGGCCGCCAAAGGTTCCCTCTGACGGCATATTTGGTGTAACAGCAGTCTCTGTCTGCACGACACTAACTGGAGACGCCGGCCTTATTTCCTGATGCTGTGCCGGCCTCTGCAGTCTCGTCTTTGCAGGCAAAGTTTTTTCTCTTGCCAGTACCTGAGGCTGCCCAGTCCTTACCTGCGCCACAGGTTTATGGGTCTGCTCAGACTTCCTCCGCGCCACAGACTTATGCCGCTCAGGTCTTGCCGGCGCTGCTGGTTTTGCGTAGTCAGGCTGTACCGGCGTTCTGCCTTTATTTAAGCCCGGCTGCTGCATCTTACTCCGATGTTTGAACTCTGGTTTTTCCGGCAGGGTCCGCCGTTTCGCCCTCGTCACCGTATGAATTTGATCACCTGCATGTGAGGCTGAACCTAACCCCTGTTTACGACCTTTCATTGCTTGCCTCCGGTCTGCTTTTGCTTTGCTGCCAGAATCTTTTCTAAGCGTCCGCAACTCATAGCGCCTTCGTGACAAACGCCTTCGCTCTCACAAGGAGGACCTGCTTTTTCAAATAGTACCGGCGCAACCCGCTTGCATTCTGCCAGCATCTTCCAGGCCAGTTCCCTGATTTCCCATTGCGCCCGCATACAACAGCGCAGGCTGAAAAAATTATACAAGCTGCGTACATTGAAAGTACACATAATTTTAGTCTCGGTAGCATTGGGAAGCACATAGCGTGCATCTTCGGCCGGGATTTGATAATGCTCTGTTAAATCATTATATAAGGCTTGCAAATCTTGCATAGCCTTGGCAAACTTAGCCTGTGCCTCTGGCTGAGCAGCAATGGTCGGCGGCATGATAGTTTCAAAGTTATGTTCCTTAACATAACGCTGCGACTGCTGACTATAGCTGGCAATCCTATGCCGTACCAGTTGATGGGTCAGCACCCTGCTTACACCTTCAATCGCAAAGGTGAACGTAACATGTTCCACCGTGGAAAGATGTCCCATGCTGATCAATTTGCGTACCAGCTTGGCCGCCTGCTCATCCGTCATCTTTTCTTCCAGCTGTGCCGCTCCTATGGGAGAGTAGCAAAGCCTGGCACTCATAGCCACTGTCTTTTCCGGTTCGGGTGTATGCCGAATCAGTTTTACTTGCATCGTCATAATTCTACCTCACTTCTTAGCCACAGCCGGTTCAAACTTTCTTGGCGCCAGCCATTTCCTGGGCAATGATTTTAAAAATTTTTTCCATCAGCTCGTCTAACCGCGTAAATTGATCCGTCAGCAAGAGCCATCCCAAGAGGGCTTCCATGGCTGTAGCCAGGTGATATTCCGCCACGCTGGCACTTTTAGGCGTCAGGGAATGAGCATTGCGACCGCGGCGTATTACCGCTTCTTCTTCGCTCGTAAAGTTTCCCGCTAAACTCTGCATGGCATATGCCTGCATCCTGGCAGAAACAATCTTAGCCGCCAGGGTATGCACTACCCGCACCTGTGAAGAAGCCGGCAATAATCTTAGCCTGACATACAAAGAAAAGACACCGTCTCCGATTAAGGCTAACAGGATGGGTCCCAGCTCCTTCACATCCGGATAGGGCCGGCCTTCTGCCGCACAAGCTGCCAGTGCCTGCTGCTTAATTAATTCATAATGTAAAAATTTCATGTAGCATATACCTTTTTCCGGCCAAACTACCGCTTATTGCCGTTTCCATTTCGGTCCCTGCGGCGTATCTTCCAGGATGATGCCCATCTCCGTCAGTTGTTTCCTGATGGCATCTGCCTCCGCATAATTCTTGGCTTTACGGGCAGCCTGACGTTTGGCTACCAAATCATTAATCTTGGCATCTTCCTGATCGACAGCAGCATCTTTGGGTGCTGCTGTCTTGTCTTCAAAAATACCGATAATACCGCACAACTCTTTCCAGACATGGGTCATGACGTCTACCAGTTTACCGTCCGGCTTACCCTTAGCGGCTTCAACACTGCTCTTATACACGTTGATTTCTTTGGCCATGGCGAACAAATAGCTAATAGCCAGCGCCGTATTAAAATCATCACGCATGGCATCCATAAATTTGTCTCTCAACTCCAGGACCCTGGCGCTTAAAGACGTACTTTCAGCTGTGGGACCTGCGCCCATCATGAGATTCAGGGCCTGCAGGTTGTCACCAGCGGTACGCAGACGTTCCAGGCTGGCGGCGGCTTCTTTTAAACGTGCATCGCTGAAATCCAGCGGGCTGCGGTAATGGGTGCTGACAATGAAGAAACGTAGCACTTCCGGAGCAAATTCTTTTAAGATATCGATTACCATGAAGAAATTGCCCAGGGATTTGGACATTTTTTCTTCATTAACCGTGATAAAACCGTTATGCAGCCAGTAATGCACAAAAGGATGGCACCCGGTGCAGCCTTCGCTCTGGGCAATTTCATTTTCATGATGGGGGAAAATCAAGTCACTGCCACCGCCATGTAAATCGAAAGATTCACCCAGATATTTCATGCTCATGGTACTGCATTCAATATGCCAGCCGGGACGGCCTTTGCCCCAGGGGCAATCCCAGGCCGGTTCTCCCGGTTTTGCTGCTTTCCAGAGAGCAAAATCCATAGGATTATGTTTCCGCTCATCCACATCCACCCTTGCCCCTGCCAGCATATCTTCCAGCTTCCGGCCAGATAACTGTCCGTAATACGGAAATTTTTCTACGCTGTAATAAACATCACCGTCAATCACATAACCAAAGCCTTTATCAATTAAAGTCTGTACGGTCTTAATAATATCAGGAATATGTTCGCTGACCCGCGGATAAATATGGGCACGGCGTACATTTAATTTATCCATCACTTCGAAATAGGAATCAATATAACGGTTGCAGATATCAAACCACTGCACGCCTTCCTTGTTGGCCGTGTTAATAATCTTATCGTCCACATCCGTAAAGTTTTGCACATGCAGGACATCATAACCTTCGTGTTCAAAGAAGCGACGGATCACATCCCAGGTCACAAACGGCCGGGCATTACCGATATGCGGATGATTGTAAGGCGTCACACCGCACACATACATCTTTACTTTGCCCGGTGTCATCGGTTTAAATTCTTCTTTATGTCTGGATAAAGTATTGTAAACAAAAATTTGTTTCGTCATCATTTACTCCTTAAAATTTTTACAGTCTTAAAACTTAATACCGGCTTTAGTCAGGCTGTCCTGGATACGCTTCAACGTACGTTCGATACCCAGGAGCGGTACCATCTCCGCCAGTTCCGGACCATGCTGATTACCGGTCAAGGCAACGCGGATAGGCATAAAGACAGCCTTGCCGCCTAGCTTTGTGGTCTTCTGAATCTTTTTGAACAGCGCCTTGACATTAGGCCCGTCCACCGGACTAAGTTTAGGCAGCTCCTCAAACAGCATCTTCATAACGGCAGGCACGGTGGCTTCTTGCAAAACAGCTGCAGCCTCCGCATTTTCGAAATCAAACTCATCTGTAAAATACATGCTCAGCACTTGCGGAACCTGGGCACCAAAGTCCACATGGTTCTTCGCCGTCAGGATTACCCTGCGCAGCCAGGCCTGCTTAGCCGTATCTTCTTTACCGGTCATGAAACCGGCCTTTTCCATATGGGGTACAGCCACCGTCATAAAGTCCTCATCCGACAGCTGGCGCATATGCTTGCCGTTAATCCAGTTTAATTTATCCAGATCAAAGACGGCGGGATTCTTGGCCACATGTTCCATGGAGAATTGTTGGATTAATTCCTGCATCGTAAAGATTTCCTGCTCACTATTAGGCGCCCAGCCTAAAAGGGCCAGGAAATTATCGATACCTTCCGGCAGATACCCCAGCTGACGGTACTGATCTACCGATGTCGCACCGTGACGTTTGCTCATCTTGGTATGATCCTTACCCAGGATAAGGCTGATATGACCAAACACAGGCTGCTTAAAGCCCAGTGCTTCGTACACCAGAAGCTGACGAGGCGTATTGCTCAGATGCTCTTCCGCCCTGATAACATGAGTGATGTGCATAAGCGAATCATCAATAACCACGGCATAGTTGTAAGTTGGGATACCGTCAGATTTAACGATGACGAAATCACCGATACCGTTGGAATCGAATTCTACATCGCCGCGGACCAGGTCATGGACCACGATGGTTTCATCGGCCGGGACACGCAAACGGATACTGGGTTTTCTGCCTTCCGCACGCAGCTGCTCCTGCTGTTCCGGGGTCAGATTGCGACACTTGCCCATGTACCGGGGCATCTTGCCCTCTTTTAACAGAGCCTGACGTTCAGCTTCCAGTTCTTCATCGGTACAGAAACAATAATAGGCTTTGCCTTCTGCCAGCAGCTGATCCGTATATTTTTTGTAAATGTCCAGACGTTCTGTCTGACGATAGGGCCCATAAGGACCACCAACATCTACGCCTTCATCCCAGTCCATTCCCAGCCATTTTAAAGCGGCCTTAATATTTTCCTCAGATTCCCGGCTGGAACGTTTTAAATCAGTATCTTCAATACGCAACACCATCTTGCCGCCCAGCTTACGAGCTACCAGCCAGTTAAACAGGGCACTTCTGGCCCCCCCGATATGAAACGGACCTGTAGGACTAGGTGCGAACCTTACGCGAATCTCTTCTTTTGCCATGCCAAAGACCTCCACATATATTTATTCTTTCTTCTATGAACTAAAATACTAACCACAAGCTTTAAGGTTCCCGAACCAGGCTGGCCACAGCTTCCGCCGCAATGCCTTCACCTCTGCCCGTGAAGCCTAAATGCTCCGTGGTCGTAGCTTTCACGCTAACTGCCGTCACATCAAGTTGTAAATCGCTGGCAATCGTTTGCCGCATCGTCTCAATATAAGGCGCCAGTTTAGGACGCTGGGCAATGATGGTGATATCCACATTATTAACCTGCCAGCCCTGCTGACGCAGCAATCTGCTCACTACCAGCAACAATTTTCTGCTATCGGCATCCTGATAACGGGCATCCGTATCCGGAAAATATTTGCCAATATCTCCCAGTGCTGCCGCCCCCAGTAAAGCATCCATCAGGGCATGGAGCGCCACATCGGCATCACTGTGTCCTAAAAGTCCCTGTGCATAGGGAACCTCTACGCCGCACAGGATTAACTTGCGGTGTTCCGCAAAGGCATGGACATCAAAGCCACTCCCAATTCTAAAGTGCATGTTCCAGCTCCTGTCTCTTAATCAAATTTTCAGCCAGCAACAAATCCTCCGGCGTGGTTACTTTAAAGTTCTCGTAAGAACCCAAGGCCACGGCCACCTTGTGGCCTAAAGCTTCTACCAAAGAAGCATCATCTGTCACTGCCACCGGCTGCTTCCGTAAGGCTGCGTAGGCCTGCCGCAGCAAGTTAAGTTCAAAAATCTGCGGTGTCTGTACGGCCCTCAGAGAGCTGCGATCTGGCGTTGACGCCACACAATTTTCGTGGTCGACGATCTTAACCGTATCCTTTAGCGGCACAGCGGCAATAGCAGCGCCGTAAAGTCTGGCTGCCTCATAGGTACGGGCAAAAACTTCTGTACCGGCAAAAGGCCGGGCACCATCGTGTACAGCCACATAGCCGCCCTTGTCCTTAATCGTTGCTAGGGCATTCGCCACGCTGTCCTGCCTTTCCTTGCCACCCTCTACAAAGCGGTAAGGTAAATCTTGCAGCAAAGTAGTGCGATAGCTATCTACCAGAGCCTTAGCCTGGGGAATTTCTCCCGGGGCCACTACTACCACTACTTCCTGCACTAAACCCGTCCGTGCCAGCATCGCTAAGCAACGCACTAAAAGCGGTTGCCCGCCCAGAATGGCAAAAGCCTTATTATGTCCCAGGCCGAGCCGTTTACCCAACCCGGCCGCAGGCACAATCGTAATCAGTTTCTCCATTTACTTCACCTTGGCAAAAATCATCCGGCCGGCACTCGTCTGCAAAATAGACGTTACCGCTACCGGCACCTTTTCACCTACCAGGCGGCGGCCGCCTTCCACAACTATCATGGTACCGTCTTCCAGGTAAGCCACGGCCTGACCGGTGCTCTTGCCTTCTTTGACCAGCATTACTTCCAGTTCCTCACCCGGTGCGACAATCGGTTTTACCGCATTGGCCAGATCATTAATGTTAAGAACGGTGATTCCCTGAATAGATGCCACCTTATTTAAGTTAAAATCATTGGTAATAATGGCAGCATGTTGGGCTTGCGCTAATTTTACCAGCTTACTATCCACTTCCGGGATATCCTCAAAATCAGTCTGCTCCACTACCACCTGCTTATTATCCTGCTGCAGCTGGGCAATTAAATCTAAGCCCCGGCGCCCCTTGGCCCGTTTTAAATCATCCGCAGAGTCGCTCATCCTTTGCAGTTCATCCAGGACGAAATGCGGTACCACCAGCCTGCCTTCCAGAAAGCCTGTCTTCCAGATATCGCTGATACGGCCATCAATGATGACACTGGTATCCAGAAGTTTATCCTGACTGAACACGCGGCCTTCCGCTTTTTGAGCTTCTTCCAGAGCCTTCTCCGCCTTGGCAGCTTTCTCCGCCGCCTTAGTTTCACGCTTAACAGCCCTGGCATTGGCAACCCGGTTAAAATAACCTGTCAAATCCTGGTGTTTCCGCAAAGCTACCTTGGCGCCAACCACAGAAAAAATCAAGCTTAAAAAGAGAGGGATATACGGCCCCACGATGGGTAACCTGGCAAAAGGCGCTCCCAGCAGATTAGCCAGGATCAAACCTACGCCGATACCAAAAATCATCACCATGATATCGCTGGTAGGCGCCCGATCCATGACGGCAGCCATGCGTTCACTATAACGCAGGATCAGATGAGTCAAATAGGGAGCTAAAGCCCAGCCCATACCGCCAAAAATAAAAATGCCTACCACGCCTGAGACAATCTTGGCCGCGGCAATGCCGAAAAAGCCGTTCTTATAAATATCGTAGCCGAAAATGGTGGGGACCTGCGGAAGCAGGTTCTCCATGATAATGAGACCGGTTACTGCAAAAATAGCAGCCACGATAAAATTAATCAGCTTCTTAATCACTTGTTTCACCTCCTTTCTCTAAATTAGCATCCTATATCTCACTTGGACATAGTAATACTTATATATATTTTACTACAATTTTCAAGATAATAATAGAGGAATAAAAAAGTTTTTCCCAGTTTCTCCAATTTCTTTCCCAGCTGTTCCCAAAACAAAAGCCCCGCCCGTAGACGAGGCTTGCAACTTATTCCATGATGGATAGATTTAAGATATCTTGCAGACTGGCCAGCGGCACAGAATAAACATGGATCCTGCCGGTCTTATCCAGGGAACCTGGATTGTAAACTACCACTAATGTCTTCGCGCCATCCACATAATATTCCTCATTACCGTAAACCCGAATGTTCTTCTCAATCAGTACAGTTCTACCGGTTAACTTCTGGTAAGCCAAAGCATCTGCCTGTTCCTGTTTCGTAATTAATCCCTGCAGACGTTCCCGATAGTTGGTATTAAACTTAAATAGATCCCGCAGCGGTACCGGCCTTCCCTGTAGTAAATCATAGTTTACCGAATTCCAGAAATAACGATGTTTAGCACCGGAAATATGGGTAAACTGTACCAGGGATAAAAAGTTATCCTTGCCAGTCTTTAGCTGATAGCCATGCAGGATACCTGGTTTAGTCGCCTCTTTCATGACCGGATGCCAGTTTTTTTGCACATACTTGGCCATCGCAGCTAAAAATTCTTCGTCGCCCTTGAGGACATCACCCTGATAGGTCTTATCAAATTTATCCCGTTCCTGAACGGTTATACCTAAAGGTAAGACGCTGGTTATCGCCAGCAGCGAATTATGGGACAAATCCCGATTTACCCGCATCTCTATCGTTGCCCCACCCGCAGCGCCCCCGATGACGGGAGTGGTAATCTGAATTTTACCTGTCTTAAAGACATGATCCTTAATCTGTAAAGGTGCTGCCTGTCCCAGGCTCCCCGCACCTAAAAGCACTAAGTTTACCAGCAGCAACATAATCGTACATTTTTTTACCATCTTTACCACCCCTCATGTTTTATTATACAACATCACACCTCTCGTTGCACGGTAGTATAAATATTTTGGTGACAAGCAAACTAAAAAGTGTTATCTTCATGGTGATGAGGAATGATTTTAACGAGGTGAGAGAATCATGTTAAAAAAAATTTTCAGTCTGGCCCTGGTTGTCTACAGTACCTGTGCTTGTCTTAGCGTCGTACCGGCAGTTCAGGCTAAGACCGCACCAACACAGGACTATAAACGCATCGTCATCGTCAGCGATGCTCATTATCCCAGTAAAAGTAACCGTTTCACCCAGCCTGACGTCTGGCAGCAGAAAGTAAACCGCAAAATAAAGGCAGCCAAAGATATTAACAGCTGGCAGGATGTGAACCTGGTCGCCTTCACCGGCGATCTGGTAGCTTTAACCGGCAGCGAACACGACCGGGAACTGGCTAAAAGTTACGTGGATCTGTTTAGCAAACCTAAAGCTATCATGGCCGGTAATCATGAATTTACCTATCAAGATATCCGCGGAGCTAACGGCAAGCTCGTACATGCCTCCTTGCCGGAACAGCAGGCCAAACTTCAGGCCTTTCAAGCAGATTTTGGCCTGAAGCACCTCTATCGGGCTAAAAAAATGGGTCCCTACGAATTAATTTTCCTGTCCCCTGAACCCGTAACCGGCAAACATCTTTGTGAAATATCGCCCCGCCAGCTAACCTGGCTAGACAAACAACTAGCCGCACATCCGGAACAGCCAACCCTAATCTTTTTCCATGCGCCTCTCTTTGATACCCTGGCCAAAACCAGTAAGGCTGGCAAGACAGGCAATATTTATGCCGAACCCCACAAGCAGCTGATGCAAATCTTGCGCCGGTACCCCCAGATAAAACTTTGGGTAAGCGGCCATACCCATACCCCACCTACCAATCCCAGTTTTGCTTCTCCCCATAATTACACCCATGGTATCTTAGATGTCTATAATCCGACCCTGGACGGGAAACGCATCTGGACCAACTCGCTGTACCTGTATCCTGATAAGATCGTCATCAAGACTTTTGACCATCAGGCACAGAAATTCCTGGATAAATTTACCCGGACAGTACCGGTAAATAATACCGCCGTCTCGAAAGCTGCTTAAGCTAAAATCAGCAGCCGCAAGCACCGTTTCCTGGTCTAGTTCTTAATGCAATATCCAATATCCAACCTCAACAGTAAAAAAATGGCAGCGACTTAACATCGCTGCCATTTTTCTTACTACTGCACGCCTCAATCTCAAGTATTATACAGGCTCAACCTCACACTCTTAGGATAATTAGTGAACCAAAGATATTCTCCGTCCGCAATCCGGTTAGGACCACCGTCGTTGCCAGTTACCGGCATCTTCGTTAAGCCGTATCTTTGTTTAAAATCTGCCAGCGGCGAGTTCGCCTTCAGGTTGCTGTTCTCAAAATTCAACGGGCTGTTAGCCGCCACCGTAATATTATAAACGATACCATTATCCAGTCCCAGCTGCAAACCTTTTTGATCATAAAATAAGATTTTAGTTTGCTTGTCTTCACGTTCAGGCCGGCCTAAAGTACGCAGTGCTTCTTCCCGGGACATGCCTAAAAAAGCGCCGCCGATAGACTCAGAATAATGTGCTTCCCAGCTGCGACGCAGGGGGCGTCCGTTTAAAAATAAATACTGGTGGGAATTATCACTGCTGGCAAAATGCCAGCCGATACGCAGTTCACTGACGATACCGTCACTACCGTTAACTCTGAAAAGGCAGCTGCCTGGATCACCGCCCACAAAACCATAGCCACCTTCTACTGCCGCCCCGCTAATCGTGGTAGGCGTTATAACCAGGGCCTGATTACCATTAGTATAATACCAGGTTCCGCTTAGCTTCTTGAGCAGCTGCGTGGTCATCTCATCAGACTCACGTGGCGCCGCAACCTCTGCTGCCAAAGCGGCTCCGCTTGTCACCATTACTAACAATAAACACAGACACAACCATAACTTTTTCATCGCGAACCTCCTGTAAAAAATCCTGCCCCCGCAGGATAAACCTGTTAATTAAATTATAACGTACCCGGTCTGCCTTGGCAAACCTGTTTTGCTGCCATCACTGATAAATTTCTCTGGCCACCAGCCGGGAAAGTTGGACCATATCCTGTGTGACGGTACCCGGTCCATAATTTTCCTTCGTCATGATAATCAGCAGATAATCTCCCTTAGGATTATAAATGATGCCTCCGTCATGCAGATAGCCTTCCAGCTCCCCCGTCTTATGGGCAAAAACGCTGCCGGCCGGCAAACCTACGGCAATCTTATCGTTATCAGTCTGTCCCTTTAAAATTTCCAGCATGGCTGCGTCCGCCCCGGGGTTCACGCATTGATGACGATATAGTTTACTAAAAATCTTCGCTAAATCCTGCACACTGGTAAAATTTTCCCGGCCCTGACGCTGCGCCGTAAAATCCATCATACACCGCTGCAATTTTGTGTCACGATAGCCCTGTTCCGTTATATAGCGCTGGATATTGGTCATCCCCAACCTGTCAATTATCATATTAGTAGCCACATTATCGCTATCCACCACCATCTTGGTCAATAAATAGTGGATGCTGAGCGGCGTACCATTACGCAGCCCCTGGATGTTACCGGCGCCACCCACTTTATCACTTTGTTGTAAGGTAATGGTTTCCTGCTCCGTCAATTTTCCCTGCTGCATCTGCTGATAGGCGTACGCCAGAATGTACATCTTAATCATACTGGCCGAAGGCAGGATCTCGCTTTTATTCACATAAACCCGCTGTTTCCGCAAATCCTGCACATAAACATTAAAATCAGCATGACCATTAGTAAGCACCGGCTTCAGCGCCGCCGCCATCTTATCCCGGAAAACTTCCTCCGGCAGCTTTTCTGTTTGCGCGGCAGCCGGCACTTCTGCCTTAGCTACCGTCTTGGCATCCGTAGGTACGGTCATACACCCTGCCATAAAAATACTACAGGCCAGTACTGCTAAAAACTGTTTCCACATCCTACCACACTTTCCCTCCCAAGGTTAAAATCTTTAACCCATCAATTAACTCTTTAATTATACCGTAAATAGCAGAGAAAAACAAAAAGAGAAAATAGCAACTGTCTGCTCTAAAAATAAAAACTGTGTTATAATTTAGAGAGTATGGAGAAAGAAGGAATAGCAAATGAAAAAAGTAGTTATCCTGGCAGGCAGTCCTCATGTCAACGGTACCACGGCCGCCCTGGTCGAACATTTATTATACGGCGCTCAGGCTGTAGGTCATAAGGTAGACCGTTTTAATGTTGCCACTTTAAAGATTGGCGGTTGCAAAGCCTGCATGGCCTGCCGTAAACCCGGCGGTCCCGGCGTCTGCGTCCAAAAAGACGATATGGCCAAGGTCGGTGCCGCAGTGGCTGCCGCTGATGTGGTCGTTTTCGCCACTCCGCTCTATTATTCTGATATGACCTCCCAACTCAAAGCTACCATCGACAGGTTTTTCAGCTTTGGTGAAAGCATGAAGAAACCCAAAGATGTGTATTTGCTGTTGGCCTGTGGCGGTCCTGACCCCAAGGCTTTGACACCGGTGATCAGTGTTTTTGAAGCCATGTGTGCTTATCTGGGCTGGACCATTAAGGGCAAAGTATTGGCCAGCTGTTGTATGGATGCCGGCGCCTTAGCCAAGACGCAGCATTGCATGACGGCCTACGAGATGGGACAAAAAATTTAAGCAGTCTCGCACTTTCTTAACCCCTGTATATTTATCCTGGCCACGTAAAAAAGCTGGTGTGCTTACGCACATCAGCTTTTATTTTGCGTACTATTTTTACCAAAGATTTAAAACCAGCCGTGGCCGGGAGCTATTTCCCTGTAGCTTTCTCAGCCGCTACATTCTTCTTACCGGCGGATGTGTCCAGTTTAGCTTCCCTTGTTTCTAAAAGGCGTTTCTTTTTAGCCTTATATTCATCATAATGCCGTTTACCATCGGCATAAGCAACTTTCTGGGCCTCTGTTTCCAGATTGACCTGTTTTACCGGCATGGGCCTGCTGTTCCTATCTAAAGCTACCATGGTAAAATAGGCACTCAGCGCCTTTTGCGGCTTACTAAAATGCTGTAAATCTTCCGCTTCCACTTTTACCGCCACTTCCATGGATGTACGACCTACGAAAACCACCTCAGCACTGCATACTACCAGATCACCAATCAGGATAGGTAAATGAAATTCCAGTTCATCAACCCTGGCCGTAACAACGTTAGCACGGGCATAACGCCGCGCCGCCGCATAGGCGGCTGAATCCATCAATTTCATGATTTCACCGCCGTGGACATTGCCGCTGGGGTTCGCATTACTGGGCATCATTACTTCGCTGATAATAATTTTACTTTCTTCCATATAAAAACCTCCTCAGGTTCAGGAATTTTAACTTTGATGGTGTTCATTGTATCATATACGCCCAAGGGCGACAGTGAACTTTTTGTTAAATATAAAAAGACCCCGGGTCAAAACCCAGGGTCTGCAGTAACTTAGGCTAATAATTTATCAATCCAGACTTCTGCTTCATCCAAAGACGTGGCTTTGGCAATACAAATTTCACTGGCCAGTATTTCCCGGGCATTGGTCAGCAAACGTTTCTCCCCCGTCGACAACTTTTTATCATGATCCTGCACCGAAAGCACGCGTATCACTTCTGCTAATTCCAGCACATCACCGCTCTTCATCTTATCCAGATAAATAGCAAAACGGCGGTTCCAGGTGATACTGCGCAAATTGCTGCCGGTCCTGTCTTTCAGGACCTTGGCAATCTTCGTCACTGTTTTTTTATCACTAACCGGTCTCAAACCCACCTTTTCCACACTTAGAAAAGGTACATGCACTTTCATGCCTCCGAGCAGCATGGTCAGTACCAGATACTTGGTCGGCTGGTTGGCAAACATCCGTTCTTCCACCCCGACAACTTTTCCGGCACCATGCATGGGGTAGACCACGTTATCCCCAATGCTAAACATCCCTCAACCCTCCACGAACTAATCTTATGAGTTCATTTTAGCATTTTTCCTTCCAAGTGTCAAATTTGGTATTATATCATAGTGTACAGATGGCTGTCAACAATATTTACATAAAAAAACAACCAGGCTGCAATTTTTTCCGTAAAGATACGCAAAACGCAACCTGGTGCCCGTCATTACCATATATTTTTAAGAAAAGATAGCCGCAACAGCAGCAGCTACGCTCCGTACCTGCACAATCTGGTTTTTAGTGATGCCGCCCAGTTGGTTGGTACTTAACCTTCCTGCCGGCACGACAAACTTTTTAAAGCCCAGTTTGGCCGCAGCAGCTATTCTTCTTTCAGGAGCCGCTACCCGGCGTACTTCGCCGGTCAGCCCTACCTCGCCAAAAGTCAAAAGCCCATACGGAACCGGTTTATCCCGCATACTGGACACCAGCGCGGCAATAACTGCCAGATCGGCTGCCGTTTCCTTAACACGCATCCCGCCTACCACATTCACGTAGGCGTCGTAGGTGCCGAAATCCATACCTTTATGTTTTTCCAGGATAGCAATCAGCATGTTCAACCGGTTAAAATCAAAGCCTACCGCTGTCCGCCGTGGCAGACCGAAAGGCGTCCTGCTCACTAAAGCCTGAAATTCTGTCAGGATAGGGCGATTGCCTTCCAGACAACCGCAGACTACCGCGCCTGTCACTGCCTGTTCCCTTTCTTCCAGGAACAAGCCTTCCGGATTGGCAATCTCTTTGAGCCCGCCTTCCTCCATAGAGAAAATACCGCTCTCATTGGTACTGCCAAAACGATTCTTTAAGGCCCGCAGTACCCTGAAAGCATAACTCCGGTCTCCTTCGAACTGCAAGACCACGTCCACCATGTGCTCTAAAAGTCTGGGACCTGCAATATTACCTTCTTTGGTCATATGTCCCACAATCAGGACCGCAATCCCGGTGGTCTTGGCAAAACGCAGCAGCCGGGCCGTACATTCCCGGACCTGCCCCACGCTGCCAGCAGTCGTTTCCACTGCCTCCGTAAACATGGTCTGGATAGAATCCACCACCAAAAGGGCTGGGTTCACCTTTTCCGCCTGGTCCAAAATATGATCCAGGTTGGTTGCCGTCAACAACAGCAGGCTGTCCGAACACTTGCCCAGGCGTTGCGCTCTTAGTGCTGTCTGCTCTTCGCTCTCTTCGCCGCTGACATAAAGACACTTTAACTGTCGCTCAGACAGACGCATTACCACGTCCAACAGGATCGTGGACTTACCGATGCCGGGATCACCGCCCAAAAGTACCAAAGACCCTGGCACGATGCCACCGCCCAAAACCCGGTCAAACTCACCGATGCCGGTGACAATGCGTTCCACCTGGGTCTGGCTGATATTGGCTAAAGTCTTGGGAATGCCTGTTTCCATGAATTTCAGGAAACTTTTGGTAGTTCCCTGAACGGAAGGTACAGCCGTTTCTTCCACCAAGCTGTCCCAGGTGCCGCATTCCGGACATTTTCCCAACCAGGAAACAGTGGTATATCCGCAATTCTGACAGACATATTTAACCTTAGCTCTGGCCATGAACTACTTCCTCTCCCAGAGGCACACACACATCCTCCGGTGTATTTTCCACCTGCGTGAAGGCAAACTCTCCCCCTACCACGTCCAGATTTACCGTATCACCGCGTCCAAAAACTCCGGACAGATACAAATCGGCCAGCTTGTCTTCCACATTTTTACGTAAAGCCCGGCGCAAGGGGCGGGCGCCGTAACGCACATCCATACCTACAGCTAACAACTTAGCTTTAGCCGCGGCACTGGCTTTTAAGTGCAATCCCATCTCGCCTAACCGCACCTGCATTTCTGCCAGCAGTTTGTCCACAATCTGTGCCAGTTCTTTCTTGCCCAGAGTATCAAAAACCACGACCTCATCCACACGGTTCAGGAACTCGGGCCGAAAAACCTGTTTGATGTCTTCCAGGACAGCCTGCTTCTTATTTTGTTCCTGTTCGCTGTCACTGGCGGCAAAACCCAGGGCCTTGCCTCCGGCCAGTTTCTCGGCGCTGGCATTACTGGTCATAATGAGGACAGTGTTACGAAAATCTACCGTGTTGCCCTGACCATCCGTCAACCGGCCATCTTCCATGATCTGCAGCAAGATATTAAAAACATCAGGATGTGCTTTTTCAATCTCATCCAGCAAAATTACCGCATACGGACGGCGCTTGATCACGCTGGTCAGTTGACCGCCCTCATCATAACCCACATAGCCTGGAGGCGCACCAATCAGGCGGGATACCGTATGTTTTTCCATATATTCACTCATGTCAAAACGTACCAGCGCCCGCTCGTCGCCGAAAAGATTTTCGGCTAAGGCTTTTGCCAGCTCGGTCTTGCCCACACCCGTAGGTCCTAAAAATAAGAAACTGCCTACAGGACGGTTAATATCTTTTAGCCCTGCCCGGGCACGACGCATGGCCCTGGCCACTACACCCACAGCTGTTTCCTGTCCCATAACCCGCTGATGCAGTTGTGCTTCCAGATGCAGCAGTTGCCTGGATTCAGCCATGGTAAGACGTTCCAGAGGAATATTAGTCCACTCGGAAATTATCTTTTCAATGGTACTGCGTTCCACCTGGGGTTTACCCATCTGACCGCTATAATCTTTCACACTGTGCAGCCTGATTTCCGCGCAGGCTTCATCCAGCAGGTCAATAGCTTTATCCGGCAGGTTACGATCGCTGATATAACGGTCTGCCAGTTCCACCGCCGCCTGCAAAGCCTCATCCCTGATCTCCACTTGATGATAATCTTCATAACGGGGACGTAAGGTCTGTAAAATAGTTAAAGTTTGTGCTACAGAAGGCGCCTGGATCATGATGGGCTGGAAACGGCGTTCCAAAGCCGCATCTTTCTCAATGCTCTTCCGGTAATCTGCTACCGTGGTGGCACCAATCACATGCAGTTCTCCCCGGGCCAGGGACGGTTTTAACAAATTTCCCATGCTGACCGTACCGTCGCCGCCATTCATCAGCATCTGCATCTCATCAATAAACAGGATGATCTGCGGACAATCACGTACCGCCTCAATAATTTCCTGCAGCCGTTCTTCCAGTTCGCCCCGATACTTGGAACCGCCTAAGATACTGCCCAGTTCCAGGCTGAACACAGTTTTATCCTGCAGGAACTCGGGTACCTGTTTGGCCACGATCATCTGGGCCAACCCTTCGGCTACCGCCGTCTTACCTACACCAGCCTCGCCTATCAGCACCGGATTATTCTTAGTACGGCGGCTGAGAACCCTGGCCGCATGCGCAATTTCCTTGGCACGCCCTACCACGGGATCCAGCTTGCCCTGTTCCGCCAATTCATTTAAGTTACGTCCAAAACCCTGTAACGCTTCCAGGGCCCTTTTCATCTTCTCCTGAGCCCGTTCAGCTTCCATCTGTGCCTGGAACTTATTGCCTTCCGGTAATTCCTTGGAAGCAATAAAATCTTCATGCATCTGATTCTGCAGCTTGCTCCAGGTCAAATCAAAATGTGCCAAAACCCGGGACGCTACACATTCTTCCGCGGCCACCAGGCCTAAAAGGATGTGAGCCGTGCTTATCTGGCTCAGCAAATCTTTTTGAGCGAATTCCCGGGCCAGCCGCATGGCTTCTTTCGCCTTCATAGACAAACCCGCCGGCTCTTCGCTTTCCCCGTTACCGCTCATCCAACTGGACAGTTCCACCCGGACCATATCCTTATTAATTTTCAGAGCCTCCAGCAGTCGGGCGGCATAACAATTCTCATTGAGCAGGGCCAGCAAAATGTGTTCAGTCGCAATGTGCTCCTGCCGGCGCTGTTTCGCATAACGTCTGGCGGCAACCAGAGCCCGGTTGGCATCCAGGGTATAATGCTCCTCGCCTAACAAACCGTCCATTGGCTGAGCGCTAACCAATTTATGAGCAAAAGGCTTAATCAAATCTTCCAAGAAAGCCTTCATGCTGTCGCTGTTCACGTCAATCACGTTATCAGGCGCCAATTCCTGGGCACACTGGGCGCACAGCCACTTATCTATCTGTTTATTATTTACCACGCACACCACATGCATGGTCGCTTCACGTTTGTGACATCTTTCACATAACATAGGGATCACCTCTTTGGTCCTGGACTAAAGTACATCTATAAAACTTATTTTTAAACTGCGGAGCTGTCACCTGCAGCAACAACAACCTTAACTGACATTGATCATCTCATGCAAAGTTTTCTGCAACAAAGCCAGCTTATCCTCTTCTTCCAGATTAAGACGGCTGAACAAATACTTGAGCATGACAAATTCCCGGGCCGTCAAAGCCTTGGTCTGATACCAATATTCCAAATATTCATCCACGCTCGGCTCAGCCTCCGGCTTTTTTTCCAGAGGCAGCACCCGCATGATGCGGATAAAGCCGCCGCTGCCCCGCTTACTTTGTACCAGATAACCCCGGTCCAAGGTAAAACGGGTGTTGAGCACATAGCTAACCTGGCTGGGCGCACAACCCACCCTGCTGGCCACATCGCTCCGGCTCATCTGCAGCTCATTGTCATCTTCGCTCAGTAGCTGCGTCACAATATAATGTTCAATAATATCGGCAATATTTTTCATAAACTCATCTCCGTACACCTGCTAATTTACTTTTATTATATTTGACCATTTGACTTTTTGCAAGTCCCTTCGCAAAAAAGTCACAACTTACCGGGTTTTCCACTTAAAACAAAACCAGCCTTACCGTCTGCAAAAACTTACGTCAGGTAAGGCTGGTTAAACATAATTCAGGACAAGAACTTACTGCTCACGCGCCCATGGTAAATTTAATTTCCCGGATGATATTACTTTTATCAACCTTAAACCGCATCACGGACGGACCATAGGTATATTCATAAAAATTATAACCCTGACTGACAGCGGCTCTGTCACCGGCTGCTTCCAGGCTTTCCGGAATATCTGCCAGTACCGTGCCATATTTGCCGGTCACCATGCTGAAAGGCTTGCCCACGGCAAAACCGCTGGGCGTCGCTAAAGCGGCACTGGTGGTGGTCACGCCGATGATGGTGCTCACATGCTTGCGTTTGGTAGGCAGGGTAAAGACACTCATGCCGTTACTGTACGTATAGGCAATACCTTTAAGCTTCTTACCGTAGGAATAATGCAGGAATTTATCCTGACTTACCGGCTGGCCGTATTCTACGTTAACGGCGGTCAGTTGTGTACCCGGCTTAATATTGCCCAGCTGGAACTCCTCGTACTCGATGGTCGGCATCTGCACGCAGAAACCCGGCACGGCTAAACTTAAACACAGCATCGCCAGGGCCATGATCCTGACCCACAAACTTTTACGCATGGTAAGCGCCTCCATATTTTTAAGTTGGTTTAATTATATCACAAATATGGGCTAGCACCTAAAGACCGCCTTTTAGTTGGCCGGTACGATAGTACCTTTAAAGGTGTCGGCAATATACTGCTTGACAGCTTGGGAATGGAACAGGTCCGCAATCTTCTTATAAGTAGGATTATCCTTATCCTTTTCCCGGGCGGCCAGCACCATCACGGCCAGAGGCTCGTCATCCTTTTCCCAGAAGAGGCCCTGTTTCTTAACATCCAGTTTAGCGCTCATCACATAGTTCATGGTGATAACGGCAAGGTCCACATCGCTGAGACTGCGGGGCAATTGTGCTGCTTCCAGTTCCTTAAACTGCAGGTGCTTGGGATTTTCCACCACATCTTTAACCGTAGCCTTAAAGCCTACGCCGGGTTTTAACTTAATCAAGCCAGCCTTTTCCAGAAGCCCCAGCCCCCGGCCGCCGTTGGTAGGATCATTGGGGATGGCTACCGTAGCCTTATCGGGGATAGCTTTTAAATCGTGAATCTTATCGCTGTAAATGCCCATGCGCATCAGAATGGTCTTACCGATAGGTACCAGCTTGGCATTATTTTGTTTGGCGAAATTGGCCAGGAACGGCGCATGCTGATAACTGTTCAAATCCAGGTCACCATCGGCCAAAGCCTTATCCGGGGTCACATAATCGCTAAATTCTACCACCTGCACATTGAGGCCCTGCTTCTTAGCCTCCTTGGCCACCGCCTCCACCACCTGGGCATGCGGTCCGGCCGTAGCGCCGATCTTAATCGGCTTGGACGTGCCACTTTCCTTCTTGCTGCCACCACAGCCGGCAGCCGCAAAGGCCACTAATGTCAGGGCTACTAACAGATACACCAGTTTTTTCATCTTGTACAATCTCCTTTGTCCGGCACAAGTGCCGTAAATTTAACAACGTACCCTTTCATCATGTCTGCAAAAAAATAACTCTTCAGATGAAGAGTTAGAATCGTCTTTTGCTTCATCTGCCGGATTGCTCCGTTGGATTTGGCACCATGCACCTCAGTGCGGTTGCCGTAGTTTCATCGGGCCAGTCCCTCCGCTACTCGTGATGAATTTTTAGTTGTTGACGCTATGATAGCCCTTCCCCCCGGTGTTGTCAAGGAAAAGGGCTAAACTTTTTCTTATTCCTATTAATTTACTATAAATCGTTAAGCATGTTACAGTTCCGTATACTTTTTGGCGTTACCATAAGCCTTAGCCACAGGATACTTTTGGATATTCTGCGCCAGTTTCTCCTTAATGATAGTCTCCGGATCCAGTTTCAGGACCTGGCTGAGCATGATGCAGTACATGAACACATCTGCTAACTCCTCCGCCATCTGCGGTTTCTTGGCCGGTACCGCCAGATCCGCACCGGACCACTGGAACAGCTCCAAAAGTTCGGCCGCCTCCAGACTTAACGAGATAGCCATATCCTTGGGATTATGGAACTGATCCCAGTTGCGTTCCGTCACGAATTGACGCACAGCCGCCAAAGTCGCAGCGCTGATCTCCTTGTCCTGCATACTACCACTCCTTTATTGTTGTTTCTGATAAGCTACCAGATAATAGGTAGGTCCTGCCAGATCCGCCACGCTGACCTCGGCGTGGTAAACCGCTACCAGGTGCGGCAGTTCCTGCCGGTCGCCTTTCAACCACTCGGCAGGCGCAGCATGTACATCGCCCGTAAACGTGGGACTGGCCTTATACACATTGACCGTGGCTTCATACTGTCCTTCACCCGTAGCATTAAAGGTAAAGACCTGAGAGAACGTAGCTCCCTCCCCGTCCGCCTTGGGCAGGATATAGTAGCCGCTGTTCGACAAAGAATATCTGGTCGTGGCCCGCAAATCTGAGTCCGCCAGGGTATAACCAAAATATTTATGCACGGCAGCACGGACCTGGTCCGCGGGCACACCCCAATGACGGGCATCCAGGCTGATCATTTCCCGGCCCGGCGTATTCAAGCGCACATGGTCCACGCCAAAATTCAGGATGGCGTCTAAAGCTAAATTACCGTTAGTAAATTCCGGCAAACCCGCTTCCGAAAAATTACTAAAGAAAGTATCCAGCCTATCCCGCTCCGCAGCAGTCAAACCAGCTACATCCCGCTCTGCTGCCAGAGCCGTACCGGCGCCGGCCAGTTGTACTACCAGCAGTAACAATGCCAGCGCTAACCCCATGAGCCTTTTCCTTAACATACCCTCGCCTCCCCTAAAGTTTGTTTCTGCTTTCATTCTAACAAAGATTAAAGGAATCCGTACTGAGGTCGACCTCAAATTTTAATTCCAGCGGGGATCTCCGGCTACCCGGTGATTAATCCAGATTTCCCTGATGAACCCGGTATGGTCCACTACAAAACGCAGATGCCGGCGGCCTAAAACATACGTAGCCGTAAAACCTTCATTCTTGGTCTTAACCAGTTCCGGATCGGCCTGCACCACGTTTGTCGGCGTACCTAACCTGGACTGCGCCAAACTGAAAGGCATATCGGTATGTAAGCCGCCCGGCGTCATTAAGCTGTTCGCCTTAGCGCCCACGCTGACCACATAGGTTCCCTGCGCCTTATCCTTTACCGCCAGGATCTCGTATAAATCATTATAGCTTAAATAGATAATCTTCGGTCCTTCGTTGTAAATCTTAGGTTTACCGTATACGGCTTCCACATGAGCTACCGTATCGCCCAGAGCCACGCTGCCGATACTCATCTCTTTCTGCACGGCAGCCTCATTCATAGCCAGAGCCGGCACGGCCAGCAGCAGGCATAAACTGCTTAAGAGAAGCAGCTTCAGGATAAATTTTTTCATATTCCGCCTCCGTCTAAATTTATTTACTACCGTGGACGTTATAACTGTTACCGTCCGTAGTGATAATCAAATCACCGTTCTGTTTGGTCGTGACCACCTTAATGCCCAGATAATCGTAGGTGCTCAGCACCTTAGGATCCGGATGCTTAAATTTTACCGGGTCGCCGCCGCAACTGATGACACCCCAGGTGGGTTTCACCGTGTTCAGCCAGTTCCAGGTGGAAGAAGTCCTGCTGCCGTGATGCGCCACTTTCAGCACATCCACATGTAAATCGGCAGCCGGGTAATTACCCATCACCTGATATTCCGCCGCCGCTTCCATATCCCCCGTAAACAGCATCTGGAATTTACCATAATGCAGTTTCAGCACCAGGCTGTTGTTGTTCAGGTAATGTCCATACTCTTTTTTGCCTTTGGGCAAAAGCTGGCTGCCCGGAGACAGCACGGAAAAGTAAAAGCCATCTTTCAGGGTCAGCCGCTGGCCACGCCGCAACACGGTACGGTTCCAGCGCCCGTCCGCATATTCCTGAAACATCTTTTTCACAAAGTTGCTGTAGTCATTCACGACCCCGGCATCATAGATACGCCCCACGCCAAAGTTACGCAGCACCGTTAAAAGGCCGCCGCTGTGATCGCCGTGATAATGGGAGATGATCAGCGCATCAATAAAATGTACCTTGTTTTCCCGCAACTTTTGCAGGACAATCTCGTTCGCCGGCGCATCACCCGTGTCAATCAAAACCGTCTTACCATCACCCTGGAGCAGGATACAATCGCCGTGGCCCACATCCAGAAGTTTAATCGTAAGCTGTCCCGGCATTGCCGGCGCTTCGGCTGCGGCAGCACTGCCAGGAGTGCTGCCTTGTATGGGCGCAGTTGTAGTCTGAGACTGCGACTTTCCTGTACCCGGACCTGCAACCGTACCTGCGGCCCCGGCCCCATCACTGTTACCGCCGCTGCTGCCACAACCTGCGCACAGACAGCACAGCGTCAACAGAACTAACAGGAATTTACTCAATCTCTTCATCATCCAGCCCCATTTCCTCGCGCAGATTATCAACCCTGACTTACAGGTTCATTGTACACACTCACTATGACAAATTGATGTCAGCGTTTGCCTAATTCTTTCTTCATGATCCGTTTATACGCTTCTACGCCCGGCTGGTCGTAAGCATCCACATCCGCCAGCTCGCCTTCATAAGCGATGCTGAACATCAGGAACATCAAGAGCTGTCCTAAACGGCGTTCATCCAATTGAGGCAGGATATAACGGGCACTGGGACGTCCATCGCTGTCCAAAGCTTGTTCATTAGCTGTCAGAGCCAGGTTCAGTAAATCCGCCACATTCCGGTCGGCATATTTTTCACACGCTGCGTCATGGGCAAAAACCCTGGGCGTCACTACCTTACCTGCCTGACCTACCTGCAGGAACTGTACCACCTTATTGCGTTTGCCGTCCTGATGTTGCTGGGTCTGGGCATGCATATCCGTAGTGCCGACAGCCACGACGGGCGTACGGCCATAATTAATTTCTTTCCCTTGACGGTTCATACGTTTACCCAATGATTCCGCCAGCAACTGTACATACCACTCGCCCAAACTCTTCAGCCGGTCCCCGTAGCCCATAAAGACTTCAATGTCTGCACCCAGTTTCTTCTGGGCCAGGAATTTCAGGCCGGCATTTATTAAAGCCGGATTATCTTCCTTCTTGGCATTCAGGCATAAGTCCGCCATCTCCCGGGCGCCTTGCAGCAGTTCCCGAATCTTCAGCCCGATGACGGCTCCGGTAATTAAGCCGGGATTAGAAAGTACACAGAAACGTCCCCCGATGCCTTCCGGCAGGTCAAAACAACGCCAGTGATGTTCCTTGGCCAGACGAAACAAGGCGGATTCCTTGGGGTCCGTACCGGTAACGGCAGTAACCGTTACCTTATAATGTTTATCCTGGGTAAGCTTGCCGTAAAAATAACTGAAACCAGCTAAAGGCTCCATGGTAGTACCGCTCTTACTGATAACCACCATCTCCACCCGCAAAGGTGCTTTCACCGTGGCTGCCGCCGCGCGCACTGCTTTTCTGGATGCCAGATATTTAAGTTCCGTCTCTAAATCCAGGAACGCCTGGGGATCCACATTGTTGCCGGAAAAATAAATACGCGGCCGGCCGTGACGTTTAGGTTTGGGCAGACTGTTCCAATACGGACCGGCGCCCAGGTCGAACAGGACCTTATTACCCAGATAGGAACCACCAATACCAAAGAAGAGCACCACATCAGCTTCTTCTTTAATCCTGGCGCCGTACATTTCCAGCTCCCGCACAGATTCCTCCGTGTTGGGATTTTTCTGGTCCAGATAACCCTGGCGCATAAAATAAACATGTTCCGGCGTGCCGTCCTTGGACAGATGCCCGTCCGACGTACCCAGGAAATAAATTTTACGTACCTTGGCCGCCGCCGGCATTAACCCGGAAGCAAAAGTTTCCAGGTCCTTCATGGTGAGGCGCCGCTCGCCTAACATCTTGGAGTAATCAAAAATGAAACCATCTTTAAGACCCACTCTGGTTTTCCACATCAGCATCGCTCCTTTGTAAATTTATCTGATTCCGTGCTACGCAAATTTTTCCAACGGCTGGCCCAGATTATCCAGGGCGCCGGCAAAAGTTAAAGCCGTCACGCCGGCAGCACCGGCGGCCCGTAGTGTCCTGGCCGCTTCCTGCATGGTAGCGCCTGTGGTAAAAATATCATCCGTCAGGAGTATTTTTTTACCACGGACGTCACCCACTACTACAAAACATCCTTCCAGACAGAAACTGCGTTCCTGCGGATTCAGGCTGAATAAAGGTTCCGTAGGCCGTTGACGCTGCAGGAGCGTCTGCCAGGTCAAACCCTGGGCCGTCACTGCCTGCCGGAATAAAACTTCCGGCAAATCAAAACCGCGTTCCCGGCGCCGCCTGGCATCCGTAGGAATCCCCGTCACCAGGTCCGGCCGTGGCAAAGACAACGGCCAGTCTTCCCGGGACAAGGCCAGAGACGCCTCGCTGCCTAAAAGCTGGGGTAACTCCCGGTCACCCGCAAACTTAATCTTCCGGATGGCTTCCTTTACCGCCTGATCATAAGCGAACCACAACCACGCTCCATCCAGGGCTTCGGCCGGCGGCAAAACCTTGCCCACCCATAAACCCTGGCGGCAGGCCGGACACAACCAGCCATCGGCAATCTCCACCCGGCACTCATAACAGAGCCGGGGGAAAAAGATTTCCCGTACCAGGCTGCCTAAAGCGCCACACCCGGCACCTAACTGACTAAAAATACTGATGACCTCATCTCCTTTAGAAAATGTTTAGTCTCTCAACTTCAAAAAATACTTTTATGCTTAGTACCTGCAAAGCTCACGCCCTTCAGGTCACACAATCTCGCCGTCTTCCTGCAGACGCTCCGCTAACAGGGAATAACGTTTCCGGGTCCGGTCATTCAGGACCGCCGTCTGCAAAGCTGCCTTGGTACCTACCAGTAAAACTTTTTGTCTGGCCCTGGTCACCGCCGTATATAACAGGTTACGCTGCAACATGATATAGTGTCCCGGCACCAGTGCCAGGATTACCATGGGGTATTCACTGCCCTGGGATTTATGTACGCTCATGGCATAAGCCAGCTGTAAATCCGCCAGTTCTCCCTGAGCATAAGGCACATACTGGCCGTCCAGCCGTTCTGGGTACCACACCTGGACCGTCTGGTCCTGGCCGATGGCCATGATGCGGCCGATATCGCCGTTGTACACATCCTTATCGTAGTTATTGCGAATCTGCATGACCTTATCGCCCAGGCGGAAGACAACGCCGGGCACCCGTACCTCGCCTTTAGCCGGCGCGGCAGGATTCATCCTGGCCTGCAGCAGTTTATTTAAATTTTCCACCCCGCAGGGACCGCGATGCATAGGCGTCAGCACCTGGCATTGCTGCCAGTCTTCCCGGTTGGCCGCAGCATAAGTTTCGGTAATAAAAGCGGCCGCTTCAAACTCGTTCTGATACAAGGCCATGGCAAAATCTGAACCCGGCACACAGTCCGGCAACTCGCCCTGATTAATCTTATGGGCATTGCGCACGATGGGGCTGACTTCCGCCTGGCGGAAAACTTCCTTCAGCCGTACTACCGGCATCTTGCCGGAACGGATAATATCTTTTAAGACGCTGCCGGCGCCGACGCTGGGCAGCTGGTCCACATCGCCCACCAGGATCAAGCGGCAGCCTGCCGGCAGTGCCTCCAGCAGATGATAGGTCAGGACGATATCCAGCATGGAGGCCTCGTCGATAATCACCGCGTTAGCTTCCAGGGGATCGTCTTCATCTTTGCCGAAGACGCCGGTCACATTGTATTCCAGCAAACGGTGAACCGTCTTGGCTTCCTGTCCGGCTGCTTCTGCCAGCCGCCGGGCCGCCCGTCCTGTCGGCGCGGCCAAAAGTACCTGGCAGCCCGCCCGCTTCAGCACGGCTAAAATACCCTTGATGATCGTGGTCTTGCCGGTACCGGGACCGCCTGTTAAGGCAAAGACACCGTAACGCAGGGAGACTCGGATGGCTTCTTTCTGCGCCTCAGCTAATTCAATGCCGGCTTCCTTTTCCCAGGCAGCCATGATACGTTCCGTGTCCACCTTACCCAGGCTGCCGGCATTATCCCGCAGGTACAGCAAATGTCTGGCGGTTTCCACCTCCGCCCGGTACAGATATTCCGGGTAAATCAAAGTCTGGCCGCCGAAATCCACCGTCCGTAGCAGATCAGCTTTAATGAGCTCATCACATTTACGTTCCACCGGTCCCGGATCCACGCCCAGAAGTCTGGTCGCCAGCCGTAACAATTCCTCTTCCGGAACACAGGTATGACCATTGGTGGCAATTGTGGTCAGGGCAAAGCCCAGACCGGCCTGCAGCCTGGATTCCGATTCCCGTTCCACGCCCAGGTCCATGGCTATCTTATCCGCCGTCTGAAAACCGATACCATCAATATCGTTAGCCAGATCATACGGATTATTTTGAATTCTTTCCAACGCCAGGTTGCCGTAAGCCGCCTGGATGCGTGCCGCATAGTTGGCGCTGATACCGTGGGACTCCAGGAATAACATCAGTTCACGAATTCCTGCCAGTTCCGCATACGCCGCTCCTATGTCCGCCGCTTTTTTCCGGCCGATGCCAGGCACTTCTGCCAGCCGTTCCGGATGTTTGGCTAAAATATCCAGGGTAGCCGCACCAAAAGTGCCCACGATCCTGGCCGCCGTCACCTTGCCGATACCCTTCACGGCGCCGGAGCCTAAAAAATGTTCTATGCCGGAAGCCGATGAAGGCATCACGGTCTTATATGCTTGAATGGCAAATTGCCGGCCAAAGCGGTTATGTTCCTGCCACAACCCTTGAGCCACGATATTCTCACCTAAAAAAGGCGCCGGTCCTTTAAACACGGCGGTCACCTTACCCGTACCGGGACTTTGTACCGCAAAAACACTGAAACCCTGGTCCGCGCTTTGAAAAATGATACTGGCCACTGCCCCTTCCAGTTGTTCCATCACACACCCCGTTCTTAATTATTCATTTTAATTATAACACGGTCGGCGGTGAAAGACTACTTTTCTTTGACAATATGCACTACCTCTGATATAATTTCTTAGCAATACAAACAAGCATCTGGATATGCTCGTTTACAACTTTAGGATTACGAAAGACGGATGATTATGAATTTAAAATCTACAGGCAAGCTGATTGCCATGGATATGTACAACTGCAGCACCGCCCTCCTGGACGATGCGGACAAAGTAGCCTGGACCCTGGAAGACAAGGCCAAGGCCTGTAACATGAGCCCGCGTAAGATCATCATGGACCGGGAAGAAGGCAGCAAAGAATTTTCAGTAGGTGTTTCCTGCAAACAGGGACATGTGCTCATGCACCTGTATCCTGAGATTGGTTTTGGAACCATCGATATCTTTACCCGCCGGGAAGATGCGGAACCGGACCGTCTGGCGCGCCAGCTGCGGGAATATTTTAATCCGGACAAGACCAAGGTTACCTACCTGAACCGGGGCGACTTTGGCAGCCTGGCTGATATGAAACCGCGCCGGCACCGTAATACTACTGCCATGCGCCGGATGCGTAACTTTGGCAATAACATGGGCCGGACCTTCACCCGCATCATCCTCAAACCTAAATCTATGTAAACTTATTACATAAAAAAGTAAGGACCATCTCGGAAGAGATGGTCCTTTTTGTCTGCCAAAACTACAAGCCGGTCTACCGCAGCCTGGTTGCTACGCACCGGGCACTCGTCCGTACCACCATCTTATCTGGTCAGGCCCTGTGTCCTCTGCGGCCGCGCTTACGTACATCTGCCTGTAATGGCTGGTCCCAGTCGTCCAGGATTCCTTCGCCGCTGCGGAAACTCATGTTCATCGACTTCACCGCCTCGTAGCAGCACTCCACCCCGTCCTTATCCGCCACATAATTGGCGGCTCGATCCCGCCGGATGCCCATCCGGCTGGCGGTAGCAATAGCATCTATGTTGGCACCAATAAAAACAAACTCCCAACCGCATTCCTGCTGCTGTACCAGTACCTGTTTCACCTTGGCAAAGGTGTACTCGGAGCTGGCATTCTCGTAACCATCCGTAATGATGGTGAACAAAGTCTTGTCCGGACGCTGTTCCGCCTTCGTATGTTCCTGGGCCGTCTTAATCTTGGCCACCGTCCGGCCAATGGCGTCCAGGAGCGCGGTACAGCCACGGACATAGTAGTCCTTAGCTGTCAGCAGGTTTACGCCTTGCAAATCAATACGGTCATGCAAAAGTTCATACTGGTCATCAAAAAGTACCGTGGTCACCAGCGCCCGGCCTTCCAGTTGCTTTTGTGCCGTCAAGAGTCCGTTAAAGCCGCCGATGGTATCTGTTTCCAAACCAGCCATAGAACCGCTGCGATCCAGGATAAATACTAATTCTGTTAAATTTTTCATTGTCTCAACCTCCTTAACTTGGTTAAGTTAAGGATAGCACTTTTCCCCAGGCAAGTGGTCGTTTGGCAAGCGACACGACTCAGGGTCCGAAAGGCTTCTCGCCATACGACCCTAAAATCTCATTGACTTCAATGATATCATAAATCTTTTTTTCAAAGCAATACTGCACGATGACATCCGCTTTCACCGCCGGTGAAAAAGCATAACCGGCACGGGCTAAAAGATCCTCCGCGTCATAAACGGACAGCTGTAGGGCAATAGCCAGGGAGAGGGCCGTAGCCTTACTGGGTTTATACTGTCTGGCTTTCCGGATCTTGGAAAAAAGTTTCCGGTCCAGATTGGCCCGCTGGTAAACTTCAATCTCGCTTAAACCCCGCTCCTTGATCAGTTTGAATAAAGTTTCGGCAAAACCTGGCAGCAGGTGCGGCATGCCTGGCAAGGCCATTTCCTGAAATTCCCTAGGTTCTCCGACATCTAACGCCAGTCTGTCGGCAGACACCCGATCTTCTTCGTACGCAGGGCTGACTGCCTCGCTGCTCTTGGCAGAGCTAGGCTTGCCAGCGGCGCCAGACTTTTTTACGCTCCGGGAAACATGCTTTTCTGCAGCCGCTTGCCCGAATTCCCGTAAGGCCTGCAGTTCCCGGGACAGCACCTGGTCCTGTTCCAGCTCACGCCGCCTACGCTGACGGTACCGGGGTCGCAGATTCGTATTTTCCTCCAGGATGTTTTCATAGTGCTTACTCAGATAATCATCCAGGGAAATCTTTACTTTTTCCGAAACGGTCAGTTTAAAGCGGTCATACACCACCAGATAGACCACCAGGTCCGCTTCCTGTAAAAATTTACGGATTGCCGCCAGGGCGATATGCAAAGCTTCTTTTTTGGGATAACCATAAATACCCGTGCTGATCAAAGGGAACGCGATAGAATGGCAGCCGTGTTCCAGAGCCAGGATCAACGCCTGCTCATAACAGGAAGCCAAAAGTTCCGCTTCATGGCTTTGGCCACCCTCCCAGATGGGGCCGGCCACATGGATCACATATTTGGCCGACAGTTTAAAACCGGGGGTCAGCACCGCCTGGCCCAAAGGGCAACTGCCAATCTTACGGCAGGCAGCTTCCAGTTCCGTATAACCGGCCGCCGCAAAGATGGCGCCGCAGGCCCCGCCACCGGGAATCAGTCCCGTATTGGCAGGATTCACGATGGCATCCGTAGGCATGGTCACGATATCTTTTTCAACAATGTATAAAGGCACTTT
Organism: Acidaminococcaceae bacterium; assembly: GCA_022484685.1. Taxonomy (GTDB): domain Bacteria; phylum Bacillota; class Negativicutes; order Acidaminococcales; family Acidaminococcaceae; genus JAKVKY01. The sequence goes on from JAKVKY010000005.1 coordinate 32,779, forward strand.
CACTCACTCCTTTATTAAAGCTGACTTAACAGGCAGCTTAATGTTCCCATTCCTGCTTGTTGCGCGTGCGGCTTAACACAAAATCCAGGGCGCCGCTTTTTAATAACAGGCCGGCAATGATGCTGCCGCCCATGGTGCTCACCAGAAACGGCGGGATGAAAAACCAGGCGGCCGCCTTACTACCCAAAACGAACCTGGCTACCACCCAGGCCACACTGCCGCCCAGGATGCCAGTGCCAAAGACTTCGCCCAGCATGGCTGCCGGCAGTTTGCGCCAATGTTTATATAACAATCCGGCGCACAGGGCGCCGATCATGCTGCCGGGGAAGGCTAGCAGCGAACCGGTCCCCAGGGCATTACGCAAACAGGAGATCACAAAAGCGATGGCAACGGCCGGACCCGGTCCTAAAATTACTGCGCTCAGCACATTGATGGCATGCTGAACGGGAAAACACTTGGACACCCCGGCGGGAATATAGATCAGATTGGCACATAAAGTGCCGATGGCTACGAACAAAGCACATAAGGTTAAACGATAAGTACGCAATCCTGTCAACTTCTTTCTTTTTTACTTGCAGCACTAAAATTACAATTTCGCAGAAGCTTCCCGGAGCAGAGGCTGCCGGTACAAGTCAAACTGCCGGATGGTACCGGCGATGACCGCATCAGGAGCCTGGCCCGGTTGATGCAGATAGCATAAGCCGTTCAGCATATTTTGTTTGTTAAAATAAAGCTGCGCCTGAAAATCAGTACCAAACGGCACCAGCTGGTTATCTTTAAAAATATCATAACCCGGCTGCCGCATCAGCTTCAGGTTCCGCGGTAAATGCAGGTCTAAGTGTCCGCCCACGTGCACCAGGGCGTTATCCGGATTAATATCCATCTTAGACTGCAGGTTGGACATTTTAAAAATTCTCTCCAGCTTGGTACGGGTAGCCTGGGGCAACACCGGTCTCTGCATAAATTTTTCCAAGAACAATTTCGTCAGTTCCGGATTCTTAAAGAACGTACCGAACTTGTCCCCTTCCTGAGGCGCAAACTTCAGCGATACGGAAAGCAAACCCTCCTGATAGATAGCCAGCGCCGACTGCATATCCAGGTTCTCCAGGTTAGAAGTAACATCCAACTGCCGGTTCCTGGTAGCAACCTTCAGCTGATTCTCCGAACCTAGCTGGGCGGACAGAAATTTTTCGATGCCGGTAAAAGGCAGGGCGCCAAAAGCCGTATAAGCCGTACCCGCATTATTACCCTGGGTAAAAACATACAGCCAGTCGTGGGGCACGCGATATTCCTTCTGGAACACCGTATCCTTAATGGTCAACGGCTCGCTGCCGGACTGAGGTGCAAAAAATTCCAGCGACCGGGCCAAATTGCGATTGGCCTTTTTATAAGCGGCCAGGCTGAAAGGTTCCCGGGCCTGCAGGTTCAGCTTGTTTCCCAGGGCTTCTTGCAGCTTTTCCTGAGGACGGGACCACAGGTCTCCCTCCTGGGTGTAGCTGTTACTAATCTGCAAGATCCGGTCATGCTGACTCAACAGATAATTATCGGAAATCACCTTCAGCTTCAGCTGCATCTCTTTACCGTCAGCGCTAAACTTGATTCCCGGTTGTTGCTTTTTGCTCTGCTCCTGCTGTTCCTTGGTAAAAGGTTCCGGCAGCTGGATCTTATAGTTAATCTCCGTGGCATTCTGGTAAGCCAGCGCCGGAACACCGGCCACCTTCGTGGTCTGATAGGTAAATTTCCCGGCCCCGGACATGTCCTCCACCAGTTTCTGCCCCCAGGGCTTTTGCGCCTGGCTTAGAAAGGCATAGGCCGGTTCGTGCAGCACATCCTTGCCTGCCTTAAGCTCCTTGCCCATAGCCTGCAGCAGAACCTGGAACTCAGGCGTCGTAAAAACCTTGCCGTCCTTTTGCAACTCCCGGGCAATAAAACTATGGCTTCCGCTGGCACTGTCCACAGCCACCACAGCATCCTTGGTCACAAATAAACTGTATCTGTCCGGGATGGCAACCTTAAAGCCGCCGTCTTTACTCACATACTCAAAGGCCCCGCACCAGGAAGAAACCGTGGTCACTCCCAGTAAGACCAGCAGCGCTAGTTTCCGCAGTCGCATCTTGAACTCCCCTTCCCCCAACTTACTTAGCTTTACCAGACACCTGCCCACCAAAACAAAACAGAGTTGCTGCCGGATAATCCTGCAACAACTCTGTCCTCGTTTAGCAGCTCTTAAAAATTACATAAGTTTGCGCATTGTAACGGTTCAAAACCTGCCAGTGTACCACACCTTTATACACATCGTGCTTGGAATACTCTGTCACCAGCGTACTGCCGCTTACCGGATATTCCTTACCGCCGACGATCACGCTCTTCACGTAATAAATCTCCGCATCCTTGGTGCTCAGGACGATCATACCCTTCGTATCTGCCGTAGCCTGCAGGGAGCGTCCCTTGGTGGTATTGTAGACCAGTACCGCGCCCGCAATAGGATTGCGGCGGCTGTCCAGGAACATGTACACTACCTTGGCTGTACCCGGAGTCTTCAGCTCCTCCGCCTCTTTCGTATACACATCATCGAAGGGATTCTCGTAACTGGGGGCAGCAGCTGCCACCCAGGTAATGGCCATCATGAAAACGACCACCAGACCTGCCATGATATAACGTAATCTTTTCATAGTTTTTGCTCTCCTTGGCGCCTGGCGCCGCTTAATATCCTAAAGGTTCTCCCACCAGGATGACCTTGATACGTCCCTGAGGGTTGCTCCTGCGGGTGATGACAAAATAGTTACAGATACAATCGGCAGACAGGCAATCGGCACAAGCTCCGGTCACGCTGCAGGGTGTCTTTTTGCCCGGAAACCGCTGCACATTGGTAGTAGCCGCCACGCTCCTGGCCCTGGCCAGGGCCGCATGTAGATCTTTGGCGACCTTATTGAGCCCGGCGATGACTAACACCTGTTTAGGTCCGTAAATCATGGCCGCACAACGGTTGCCGTTGCCGTCAATATTAATCAGTTCTCCGTCCACGCTCATCCCGTTGACGCTCATCAAAAAAGTATCAGCTAAAAGTCCCCGGCGCATGATTTCCACACGTTCCGCCGGATCTTTTGCCTTCTCGCGGTCAATAGTTTTATATTCAGCCCGCACCTTGTCCAACAGACCGATCTCGCTGATGCTCATACTACCGCCCCAGCAAACCGTATCTGTCTGCGGAATCAGTGCCAGCGCCTGTTTCAATGCCGCCTGCTTATCCGCACAATAGTAGGCGTTAAAACCGCGCTTCTGTAAATTTTTTACTACCGTGGCACCCAAGGCCGCATTACGTATTTCCACCGGACTTGCCATAGTTGTCACTCCTTCATGTACACCTGTATCATACTCAGAAAGCTACGCTCGTGTCAAGCTTCAATTTGCCCCAAAACCACTTCATCCAGCTTGTCTTCTTCCTGGAGTTCCACCTGGATGGTTTCTTTCCTGGAAGTAGGAACATTCTTACCCGCATAATCAGCCCGGATAGGCAGTTCCCTGTGGCCGCGGTCTACCAGGACCGCCAGCTGGATGGCCTGAGGACGGCCGATGTCAATGAGCGCGTCCAGGGCACAGCGGATGGTCCGTCCCGTGAAGAGCACATCATCCACCAGCACGATGACCTTGTCCGTAATATCAAAATCCATCTCCGTGCCATGGATGACCGGATTATAGTCCAAAGTAGACAAGTCATCCCGGTAAAGGGTAATGTCCAGCATGCCTACCGGTACTTCCACCTTTTCGATGGCGGCAATTTCCCGGGCAATCCTGGTTGCCAGCGGCACGCCCCTGGTCCGGATACCCACCAGGGCTACATTAGCCACGCCTTTATTGCGTTCAATAATCTCATGGGCGATACGTACCAGGGACCGTCTGACCGCATCCGCATCCATGATGACTTTCTTGTTGACGATATTACTCATGGTCTTACCCCCTCAATCGTTTTTATTATAACACAGAATCATGTTTTTTTTATGTTTGCTCAGGTAAACTGTCCGTTATGCAGGCGGGTGATGATAGTCTGCATATCCGCCGGCAGCGGCGCCTCAAAATGCAGGGCCTGACCCGTCCGGGGATGAATAAAATCCAGGGTCTGGGAATGCAGGGCCTGACCCTTGATATTAAACGGCACCTTCATAGGCGAATACTTGGGGTCACCGACCAGGGGATAACCCAGATATTCCAAGTGTACCCTGATCTGGTGAGTACGTCCCGTCTTTAGTAAACAGCGGACAATGGTATACTTGCCAAACCGTTCCAGTACCTGGTATTCAGTGATAGCTTCCCGTCCGCCTTCCTTGACTACCGCCATCTTCTTACGGTCATCCTTGTCCCGGGCAATCTGGGTAGTGATGGTACCGCTGTCCGTTTTAACATTACCGCGGACGATGGCCAGATAACTGCGCCGCGCCGTCTTATTCTGAATCTGGTGACTCAGGGAAACATGAGCGACATCGTTCTTAGCCGCGATCATGATACCGCTGGTATCCTTATCCAGACGATGGACAATGCCCGGCCTGATCACCCCGTTAATACCGGACAGATGCTTGCAGTGATACAGCAGGGCGTTCACCAGGGTACCTGTATAATTACCTGCCGCCGGATGTACCACCATGCCCCGGGGCTTATTAACCACTACCACATCTTCGTCTTCATAAATAATATCCAGGGGGATATTCTCCGGCTGGGCAGCCAAAGGCTGCGGTGTCGGGATAAAGACGGCCAGCACATCGCCCTGACGCAACTTGTAATGTGCCGCCACCGGCTTACCCTTCCTGGTTACCAGCCCCGCTTCCAGCAGATGCTGCACCGCGCTGCGGGTACTGCCCAGCGCCGCCGCCAGATAGACGTCCGTGCGCTGGCCCACAGCCTCGGCCTCTACCGCCAGGGTTTTCGCCGTGCCGGTTTCTCCCGGCAAATCTTCTTCCAGCTCCGGCTGGTCTGCTTTTATTTCTGCTTCCGGAATTCCTCTTTTAAGATGCTCCATACGATCATTCCCACTCCCACACAAATTGCACAATCGGCCACGTTGAATACGGGCCAGATACGAAAGTCAAAAAAGTCCACCACCAGGCCGCTCACCGCCCGGTCCCATACATTGCCCAAGGTACCGCCTAAAAATAGCGCCGTGCCCCAGCGGATCCAGGCCGTTTCGTGTAAAATTCCCCGCCGGTACCACCAGATAACCCCTACCGCCACCAGCGCCACCAGTAAAAAGAACCAGCGGTTGCCTTCCAGCATACCGAAAGCCGCACCGGGATTTAAAACATATGTCAGGTGAAAGATGCCCGGCACCACCGGGATACTTTCTCCTTCTAACATCCGGGACGACACCATGATCTTGGTCAGCCGGTCCAGGATAATTACCACCAGGGGTACCCACACTAAAATCATATCTGCTCCTTAACGCCTAAAGATATTCTTATTATAGCAAAAACCCCGCCGCTTGCATAGCCTGCCCAGCGACGGGGTTAACCTACGTACAGATTACCGTAACAGCTTGTTGGCGATGACCAGACGCTGAATCTGGTTCGTACCTTCGTAAATCTGCATGATCTTAGCATCACGCATCATCTTTTCTACAGGATACTCACGGCTGTAACCATAGCCACCCATGATCTGTACCGCATCCGTGGTCACAGACATAGCCGTATCCGCAGCATAGCACTTCGCCATTGCTGCTTCCTTAGAAAATTCCACATGCTGGTCGCGCATCATGCAGGCGCGCTGTACCAAAAGACGGGCTGCATCCACCTTCATGGCCATGTCCGCCATCATGCCCTGCACCATCTCGAAAGAAGCCACGGGCTGGCCGAACTGACGGCGCTCCTTGGCATATTTAACCGCATAGTCCAGTGCTGCCTGCGCCAGGCCTACAGCCACAGAACCTACAAACGGACGGGCTGCGTCCAGGGTCTTCATGGCAATCCGGAAACCTTCGCCCTCACGGCCGACACGGTTCTTTTCCGGAATCACTACGTTTTCCAGGATTAATTCACAGGTATTGGAAGGACGGATACCCATCTTATCCTCTTTTTTACCAACTTTAAAACCGGGCGTATTCCTGGGAACGATAAAGGCGGTCAAACCGCGGATACCACCAGAAGCACGGGTATTAGCAAAAATCAGATAGATATCGGCGATACCACCGTTGGTGATGAAAGCCTTGGTACCGTTCAGAGTGTATGTACCTTTTTCTTTATCATGCACTGCCCGGGTAGATACCCCGCCTGCATCGCTGCCGGCACCGGGTTCGGTTAGGGCAAAGGCGGCTAACCCGCCATTATTCAGGAGGTCGCAGTACATCTTCTTCTGCTCTTCCGTACCAGCAATAAGCACTGGCGCGGTAGCCAGAGAATTGGCTGCCATGGAAGTTGCAACACCGGCACAGCCCTTGCCCAGTTCTTCGTAAATCATGGCAATAGTTACACTGTCCAGACCGGGGCCGCCAAATTCTTCCGGAACCACCACATTCAGCAGTCCCATATCCGCAGCCTTTTTCATCAAGCCAGGGGTGGCTTCATTATTCTTGTCCATCTCGGAAACGTTCGGCGTAATTTCTTTGGCGACGAAATCGCGTACCATTTCCTGTAATTCCAGCTGCTCTTCATTGAATGCAAAATCCATTGTAATCCTCCCAAACTTTTGTTCCCAACTACAAATTAAACTAAAACACTGAGATATTTTACCACAACCAAAAATAATTCTCAACTGTTTTTCCCAAAACAGTTGAGAATTAAAACTATCATAAAAGGATATTCTGCTGATAACGATGATACAAAGACGTCAGCAACTGCGTCTTTTCCTTCAAGGTCAACAACAACTGGCTGGCCACATCATATTTACCTTCATTCAAAGCTTTGCGCATCTTGGAAATCAGGCTGCCGTCCTTGGTCTTATCCTGGACCAGTTCCCGGCGCAGCCGGTCAATCTTTTTCCAGGCCAGTTTATCCTTGGTGGTGGCAGCGCTGTCATTATGCAACTGCTTGCAAGCCACAACCAGATCGCGGGCTTCCGGCAGTATCCGGGTCAAAATTTCCGTGCGCCACCTAATCATCACGCCTTCCACGAAAGAATCAATATAAGGTTTCGGTAAAATATCGCCGGCAGTAAGTACCCGCACCTTTTCCGGATATTTCTTTAAAGCCTGCATATTTTCCCAGACGGTAGCCGGCGGCTCACCAAACAACTTAGCACGCTCCGCTGCATTAAAGTCTTCGAAAACATCATCCTCGGTCCTGTACTGACGCTCTTTTTCCAAATAGAAGCCACTCTTGCCGGCCTTCTTGCTGATCTCGTTCTCCAGTTGAGCCAGAGATTTCTTGGCGGTTACGCAAGCCTTGATGCCGTCCAGGGCAGCCAGGTAGAAAATCGCAATAGCGATATAAGTATTGGTATAGGGGTTGGGACTGCGCATCTCAATCCTGGTAGCCAGCGGGCTGCCCAGGTCGCGAATCAGGCCTGCCAGAACCGTACGGTTACGGCTGGGCTGCTCCGGGCTGGTGCCCAGAGAGGTCACGATGCACACCGGCGCTTCAAAGCCCGGCTGCAGTCGGTTCAAAGAATCATTGGTGCAGGAAATGAAGGGATTCAGCACCTCATAGTTTTTCAGGATACCCATGATAGCGCCAAAACCAACGGCAGACAAGAAAGCCTCGTCATCTTTCGTAGGCGCGAACAGGTTGACCTTGCGGCCATCCTTCATGCGGGCGGCAATACCGACATGGGTATGCTCGCCACTGCCGGCCACGCCGGGAATCGGTTTAGCCTGGAAAGAAACTTCCAGACCGTTCAGGCGGAAAATTTCCTTGACCACGATACGCGCCAGGATCTCGTTATCGGCAGGCTGCAGACCGCTGTTATATTTCCAGTCGATTTCCAGCTGTTCCATGACATGGGTCATATGGCCGGTGCTGTCGATATGCCCGCGCACACCGCCGCACTCTTTGTGTCCCATCTCCGGTTCCAGACCGTAACGCTCCAGCATCTCCAGGGTTTGTTCCAGCGCCGTACGCACATTGCCGCGGGTACGCTGCCAGTACTGCTCCTGCATCATCTGGGAAGAAGACAGCGCTTCAATCGGCGCATCTTCCGCCGGAGTCTTTACCCAAAATTCCAGCTCGGTAGCCGTCGTAAAAACAAATTTATCAATATCCGCTAATTTTAAATGTTCCAGACCAGCTACCTGGGGATACTTGCGAAACAGCTTCTTCAGTTCCTCAGACACGTATTCAAAAGTATTCCGCAGGATGCTGCGGCTATCCACCAGCTTGCCATTGTGCAGCAAAAAGCAGGGAATGCGCAGGGTGCCCACCATCTTGCCGGTCTCCGCGTCAAAATGTTCGTAATTATAATCCACGTACCAGTTCACGGTACGGTCCACCTGCATGTCCACCCGGGCGTCATTCAAGGTCGCAATACCGGGCAGAACTACGGAAGATCCATCCGTCTGAGCGGCGCTGCCTTCCAGGAATGCATGCATATCATCAATAAAGAGCTTGATGGGAATCTTTTCGTCGGTATCATTGCCGGCAAAATCCACACCCATCAGGGAGACAAACTTAATCTCCTGATGTTCTTTTAACAGTTTCAGTAAATCTTCACGATTTTGTTTTTCCGGAGTAATCACATACAACAATGCGTCTTTGTTCATGATAATGTCGCGGTACGTCAGCACCGCACTCCTTTCCCCTCACCTTAATTAATTATTGTACCAAATCACCGTTAAATTGTCTACTTTTAGCTACAGGTCCCGACTAATACCGGGACGCTAACAGCTGGACCGCTATTTCTTCCAGCCTGGGAAAACCGCGACCACCCCGGCGAAAATCTACGCTCAGCTGATCTAAATCTCGGACCGCCCGGTAAGCTGCCATTTCCGGAAAATGCGCCGCCGCCGCCCAGGCCTTGCCGGCCACAAACGGATGCATCTGCAGCCGTCTGGCCATACTATCCTTATTCAGTCCCAGGCGCCGGCACTCCGCTGCTGCCAGCAAATTGCGCACCTGAAACAGGAGCATACCCAGCACCGCCATCAGGTTGGTGCCTTTGCGTCGTTCCACGGTCAGCAAATTTAAGAAATTGGCCGTTTCCCCGTTCATCAGCGCTTCGGCCAAGGCAAAATTTTTGGCTTCCGGCAAAGCGGCAAATATATGGTCCACATCTTCGCCGGTCCAGGCTTTGCGCTCGCCGGCATAGAGAGACAATTTTTCAATTTCTCCCGCCAACAGCTGCATGGGCACCGTATCCACATTCAGCATATAGCTCAGGATGCGTTCCATGCCGTCCCTGGTAAAAGCAGCCCCGTGCTGCTGAGCCTGGTCCCGCAGCCAGGGTTCCAGCCGGTACGCCTTCAGCGGCGTACAAGTCACGAAACAATAATCTTTCTGCAGGGTCTTGCTCAGTTTCTGGCGTCCGTCTAACTTGGCGGCCTGAATCAGCACCGTACAAAAGTCCGGCACATCGCTGAGCAGCGTCAGCAATTTTTGCAGGCGGGCCTCGCCGGCCTTACTCACCTTGCCTTCCCGTTCCCGGGGCGCCAGCAGTTCCTGATCCGTAATCAGCACCGCGCTCTTACCGCCAAAGAAGGGATAGGTATTGAGGATGTTTTCCAGCTGGTCCACATCCGTTTTTTCACTAAAAGTAGTCAACTCGTATTCCGCCGGCGCGGCCGGGGCAAAAATTTTGGCCAGGACGCTGCGCCGCACCTTATCCCGATAATAAGTTTCTTCGCCTACGATGGCGATTACCCTGGGCAAAGGCTGGTCCGTATGCAGTTGTGCTAAAAAATTAGCCGCTTCTATCTTCATGATCTTTATGCCTCAAAAAAATGCCGGTTGATATCTGTAACTATACCATCTTAATGCCCTACCGTCAAAAACAACCTTGATAGCCCCTAAAATATCCGTCCGCAGTACCAAGGCGCCGCTTTGGCGCAGGCGGGCCACGGCTTCCGGCGCCGGATGGCCGTAGATATTGCCCCGGCCTGCGGAAATCACCGCCAGCTGCGGCGCTACCCGCTGCAGGAAACCTGTTTCCGAAGCTGTACCCGCGCCGTGATGGCTGACCTTGAGCAGCTGGGCGTGAATGTCCGTCCCGGTAGCCGCTAACTCTTCCGCCCCGGTGGCATCGCCGGTAAAAAGCAGCTGCTGACCCCCGCAGGTAAACCGCAGGATCAGGCTGCTTTCATTAGGGGTCAAGGCGCCGGCTCCTGCCGTGATCACTTCCACGGTGGTAGCGCCCAGACTCAGGTTCTGTCCTGCCGTCAACTGCCGAACCTTAGTACCCGGCCGCAAAACACGCAGTAGTTTTTGTTCGTCCTCACTGGCTGCCGCCGTGCCCCGGAAGACCTGGCGAATGGGTAGTGCCTCCGCAACAGCCGCAGCTCCTCCTGCATGGTCGTGGTCCCCGTGGCTGAGGAACAGTCCTTCCAGCTCCGTCACGCCCAGATAGCGCAAAGCTGGTACCACCACCCGGGCGCCGACATCAAAATCACCGTTTAAACCGCCGGCATCAATTAAAAAATAACGCCGGTCCGGCGTAGCCAGCAGCGCCGCATCTCCCTGACCCACATCCAGATGATACAGGGTTAGCGGCACCGGTTGCCAGGCCTGCCAGCAGCCCAGACCCACAAAGACTGCCAGGCTGACCACCAGAAGCTGACGCTGCCCTGACGAGGATAAACGGCAACACCAGCCGGGCGTCAGCCAACCGGCCAGTGCCAGATAATAAGCCAGGGTGCGCAGATAGCCCCAGTGGCCGCAGGTTTGAACGGCCCCCGGCAGCAAGGCCAGGACTTGTCCCGTAGCCAGGGCGCCCCGCACCAGAAACAGCGCCGGCGCAAAGCAAAGCTGTGCCAGGAAGGGTAGCGATACTGCCAGGAGCAGGCCCGGCACAAAACAAAGTAAGGCCAGGGCCAAAGCCGGCAGCAACAGCACGTTGCTCACCAGGGCGACCAGGGAAAACTGGTGAAAATACCAGAGGACCAGCGGCAGACTTACCAACTGTGCCGTCAGCGTTACCGCCACTGCCTCCCGGAGTACCGCCGGCAACTGTGGGGGCAGGTAGCGCTGCAGTTCCGGTAGCAGCCAGATTAAACCGGCCACCGTGCCGAAAGATAACTGAAAGCTCACATCCAGGAGCCAGAGCGGCCGGCAGGCTAAGATGCCCAGGGCCACCCCGGCCAGCAGCCTGCCCCGGTGCGCCCGCCGGTTAGAAGTGCGTCCTGCCAGGAGCACCAGGCTGCAGGCCACGGCCCGTACCACCGCCGGGGCAAAACCACAGGCTGCGGCATAAAGTACATCCATAACCGCGATAAAGCTTTTTTGGCGGACAGGTGACCAGCTGGCTGTAACTGCCAGGATCAGCGCCGTTAAAAAAGCCACGTGGGTACCGCTGACTGCCAGCAGATGGGCCAGTCCGTTCTCGCGAAAAATCGCCGCCACCTTTTCGTCCAGACCGTTATACCCACCCAGGGTCATACTGAGGAGCAGCGCGCCTTCCCGGGGAGGCAGCAGTTTTAAGGCCGTGCTGCGGAGATAGCTTACGGCCCGCTGGAAATGGCTGACCAGGCTGCCGCCGCCGGCTACTTTCTGTACCTGTCCCAGACCTACGGTCAGGCGTCCGCCCAGACCATGTATCCGTCCCGCCCGTTCGCTGTCCCGAACGCCCGGATTAGCAAAACCTGTCAGCGGGCGTACCTCTCCCGCCACCCGGAAGCGTCCTGTATAAACGGCGCCCGGCCAGTCCTCCCTAGCCTGCTTGAGAAAAACTTTTACCCTGCCGGTGAGAGGCGCTGCCGCAGCCTGGTTTTGCAATTCCAGATCCATCAGTTCCAAAGCGATACCGTCCGGGCGTTGTTGTACCGTGGTACCATCCACCGTGCCTGTCAGGACCACGGTTCGTCCCTGCAAGCTGCGCACACCATCGCCCTGATGCCAGGCCGCCGCACCCAGGAGCAAGCCGGAGCTGCCTGCCACCACCGCCAGCGCGGCTACAGCCAGAGCTAACCGCTGCACGCGCCAGCAGATACCAGCTGTCGCCACAGCCAGGACCAGTACCAGGCCCTGCCACCAGGAAAACAGCACCCCGCTCTCAGCCGCTACCAGGATACCGCCGCTGTAGCAAAGCAAAAGCAGAGCCAGACCGGCGCTCATGGTCTGCCTCCCTGCTTACTGCCGCTATAATTTTGGGTGCCTGTCCGCTTTCCGGATCGTTTAGACGCCTGCCGCTTACTACGTGCCCGCTTCTGAACGCCCCGCCGTTTGGGCTGAGCCTGATAACCTGCTCCTGAATCCTCGCTGATACCTGGTTCCGCATGTTCCCGGCTACCGGCGGCATCATATCTGTCTCCGTCAGCCATCCGTTCTGTATCCGCACTATCCTTTACCGAACTATTGCTACGTACCTTTTGTCCTTCCAGCCGCTGCTGTTCCTTTTCTCGCCGCTGTTTTAACTTGGTCTTACTCAGCGCCGGTACATTAATATGGGTCCCGTCCTTACAGATGCGGGCCAGGTTTACCCGGTCCTTATCCGCCGCTGCAGTTAACCCGCCGGCTTCCTTGATGGCCTCGTAGGCCCTGCAGCCTTTAGGCACCTGGTAGATGCCCGGGTGTACAACCTCGCCGCTGATATAGACCTGGGCCAGGGCCACCACCGGCGTCACCGCCTGCTGCGTAGCCTGCAAGGCCTCAGTTTCACCGCCCGTATCCCAGAAGGCCGCTCCCGTACACACCGCCAGGGAAACTCCCACCACCGCTAATTTGGCCAGATTTCTTTTTTCCAACACCTCAACTCCTTTACTTAGTTATAAAAAGAGCAGGGCCTCTTTCTCAGAAACCCTGCTGCAATTGTCAATGTGCAGTTGCTAAAACAGCTTTTAGCTTTGTATGTTTGTGTGTAAACTTCCTTCTGTAAACTTGCTTCCGGAATTACTGTACCGGTTGTACTTATCTGGCGACGATATTTACCAGACGGCCCGGTACGCAGATGACCTTTAAAACTTTGGCGGTGCCAATCAGTTTCTTAATCTTCTCGTCGGCCAGGGCCAGTTTTTCCAGGTCCGCCTTGGTAGCAGCCGCCGGTACCGTCAGACGATCCCGGTTCTTGCCGTTAATCTGGAGCACGATTTCCACATTGTCCACCTTGATGGCAGCCGGATCATAGGCCGGCCACTTCTGGGCATGCACGCTGGTCTTCTCGTTGATCACGCCGTGCCACAGTTCTTCGGTAATATGGGGAACGAAAGGCGCTAAGAGCAGGAGCAGGTTCTTGACGGTCTCATAAATCAGACCGGCGTTAGGCTCCTTCTTGGCATCCTTGTAGGCATACATGGCATTCACCAGTTCCATCATGGAACTGATGGCCGTGTTAAAGTTAAAGCGTTCTTCCACGTCTTCGCTGACCTTCTTGATAGTGGCGTGCAAAGCCCGGCGCAAATCCTTGTCCGCGTCATCCAGCTTCGCAGTATCGTAACTGGTCACTTGCTGCGCCAGTACTTTTTCGAAATGGTACACGATACGCCATACCCGGTTCAGGAAACGGAAGCTGCCGTCCACGCCCTGATCGCTCCACTCCAGTTCCCGTTCCGGCGGAGCGGCAAAGAGGATGAAGAGACGGGCCGTATCGGCGCCGTACTTAGCCAAAATTTCTTCCGGGGAAACCACGTTGCCCACGGACTTACTCATCTTGCCGCCGTCTTTCAGGACCATGCCCTGGGTGAGCAGGTTGGTGAAAGGCTCGTCGTAATCTACCAGGCCTGCATCCCGCAGCACCTTTAAGAAGAAGCGGGAATAAAGCAGATGCAGGATGGCGTGTTCGATACCGCCGATATATTGATCCACCGGACCCCAGTAAGCGTTGGCTTCCTTGCTGAAAGGCGCCTTCTCGTTGTGAGGATCGGTATAACGCAGATAGTACCAGGAAGAACAGATGAAAGTATCCATGGTATCGGTTTCCCGGCGGGCCGGGCCACCGCACTTGGGACAAGTGCAATGCAGATACTCTTCCGAAGTTGCCAGCGGGGACATGCTGCCGTCGCCGAACTTTACATCTTCCGGCAGACGGACCGGCAGCTGGTCCTCAGGCACCAGGACCTCGCCGCACTTGGGGCAGTAAATGATAGGAATAGGAGCGCCCCAGTAACGCTGACGGCTGATGAGCCAGTCCCGCAGGCGGTAGTTAATCTTCCGTTTGCCCAGACCCTTCTCTTCCATATAATCAATGATAGCGCCCATGGCCTTGTTCATTTCCATGCCGGTGAACTGGGCAGAGTTAACTAACACGCCGTCGTGGTCCTCGTACGCATGGTCCATGGTGTCCAGGGACAACACCTGATCCTTGGGCTGCAGGGTGATAATCTTTTCAATACCGTACTTAGTAGCGAACATCCAGTCACGCTGGTCGCCGGTAGGTACGCCCATGACGGCGCCGGTACCGTAATCGTACAGCACGTAGTTGGTAATCCAGATATGCACCTTGTGGCCGGTGAGGGGGTGGATGCAGTCCACGCCGGTATACATGCCGACCTTCTCGGATTCGCTGCTGGTACGTTCAATATCAGAAGTGTTGCGTACCTTGTCGCAGAAGGCCCGCAGCTCTTTTTCCTTGGGATTATCCTTTAATAATTTTTCTACCAGAGGATGTTCCGGCGGTACCACCACGAAGGTGACGCCGTAAATCGTATCGGGACGGGTGGTGTACACAGCCAGTTTCTCGTGGAGGCTGGGTACGTCAAAACTGAACTCCAGACCTTCGCTCTTGCCAATCCAGTTACGCTGCATGGTCTTCACCCGTTCGGGCCAGCCTTTTAACAAGGCCAGGTCGTCCAGGAGTTCCTCCGCGTAATCCGTGATCTTAAAGAACCACTGGTCCAGCTGCTTCTTCACCACCTCGTGGCCGCAGCGCCAGCATTTACCGTCAATAACCTGCTCGTTAGCCAGCACCGTACCGCAAGTATCGCACCAGTTAGCGCTGGAACGCTTCTTCACAGCCAGGCCCCGTTTATAGAACAGCTCAAAGAGCCACTGAGTCCAACGGTAATAATCTTCCTTGCAGGTGGTAACCTCACGGTCCCAATCATAGGACAGGCCCATGGCTTTCTGCTGCCGTCTCATGTTGGCGATATTATCCAGGGTCCATTTCTTCGGGGGAATACCGTGCTGGATGGCCGCGTTCTCCGCGGGCATACCAAAACTATCCCAGCCCATAGGATGCAGGACGTTAAAGCCCTTCATGGTCCGGAAACGTGCTACCACGTCGCCGATAGAATAATTGCGTACGTGGCCCATATGTAAATTGCCGGAAGGATAAGGGAACATTTCCAGCACATAGGATTTGGGTTTGTTCTTGTCGATTTCGGTCTTAAAAGTCTTGTGGTCTTCCCAGTACTGCTGCCATTTCTTCTCTATGGCATGGGGAGCATATTTTTCTTCAATCATGCTTGCTAACCTCCTAGAATTCCTAGCACAGATATACTCTTAAATTGTACTACCCAGCGCCGGAAAAGTCAATTTAAACGTCAAAATGTAAAGTTACCCGTCCGTACCCGCAAATACGTGAACAGGATGTCTTTATTGGCAATAGTCCAATCTCCTGCCAGCCACAGCCTAAAACATTTTATTAATTCCGAGAAAAGTACTTGCAATTTCCGGCAGTTAGTAGTAAACTTAATTTTAGTTTTAGGTTAACATTTTTATGAAACTGTCTCTTGGCGAAAACTACACAGTTGCGCGGGAGACATTTTTGTTAGCCGTTTTTCCTAGTAAGTTAATATGATAAGGAGCGATGCACATGGATGTTGTAAAATTAGCCCGGGAAATTATGAACGGCCGGCGCCTGAAGCGCGGCGAAGATTTAAGTTTCTTCTTAACTTGTGATTTAACAGAGCTGCGCCGGGGCGCAGACGAGATCCGTAAGCATTTTTGCGGCAACGAGATGGACCTCTGTACCATCATCAACGGCCGCAGCGGTCATTGTTCCGAGAACTGCAAATACTGCGCCCAGTCTGCTCATCATCATACTAACTGCGAGGTTTACGGTTTCCTGGACCAGGACAAGATTGTCCAAGCAGCCCTGGCTAACGAAAAGGAAGGCGCCGACCGTTTTGCCATCGTCACCAGCGGCCGTACCCTGGCTGGCGCTGACTTTGAAAAATGTATCGCTGTTTTTAAGCGCATGCAGCAAGAGTGCAAGATTGAACTGTGCGCCTCCCTGGGATTTTTAACCGCCGAGCAGTTCCACCGCCTGCATCAGGCCGGCGTCACCAGCTATCACGAAAATATCGAGACCAGCCGCCGCTACTTTCCTTCTATCTGTACCACTCACACCTACGAGGAAAAGATTGAGACCATCAAGACAGCTAAGAAAGAAGGTTTCTGCGTCTGCTCCGGCGGTATCATCGGCATGGGCGAAACTTGGGAGGACCGGCTGGATATGGCCATCAGCCTGGCTGAGCTGGGCATCGAATCCATACCTATCAATGCCCTGATGCCGATTCCCGGCACGCCCCTGGAACATCTGCCCACCCTGCCGCCGGCAGACATCCTGCGCACCATCGCCTTCTTCCGCTACATCAACCCCGCCGCCAATATCCGTCTGGCTGCCGGCCGCAAGCTGCTAAAAAACGACGGCGAGGAAGCATTCCTGGGCGGAGCCAGCGCCACTATCACCGGCAACATGCTCACCACTTCCGGTTCCACCATCAAGAGCGATATCCACATGCTGCGTCAGCTGGGCTTTAAGCTCAATCCCCGGGCGCCGCAATTGTAATGTAAAGTTATACTAGTTTACACCTGGCCCTAATTTAGGGACAGGGTGTAAGTGTAATTTTAAATAGTTAAGCTGCCGCCCCTTACCGCTCTCAGGTTGTAAGGGGCCTTTTTTTGTGATAGACTACTCTTAGTCACAAGATAGGAGCAAGATAGCATGGAACAGAAGGAATTTTTGCAAACAGTACAACAACAAATTACCGCCGCGGCGGAAGAGTTGATCACCGTGGCTCAGCCTAAGCCCGGTCAGATTTTTGTGGTGGGCTGCAGCACCAGCGAGGTGCTGGGAGAAAAAATCGGCACCGCCGGTTCTCCGGAAACGGCCCAGGTCATGATGGTTGCTCTGCTTGCCGTCACCCACAAACATCATTTATATCTGGCTCAGCAGTGCTGCGAACATTTGAACCGGGCCTTAGTGGTGGAAGAAGAAGTACTGGACAAGTACAACCTGACCCAGGTGACGGTCCATCCCGTCCCCCATGCCGGCGGTTCCATGGCCAGCGCCGCGTACGAAACTTTTAAGCACCCGGTGGTGGTGGAACAGATTCAGGCCCATCTGGGCTTAGATATCGGTCAGACCCTGATTGGCATGCACTTAAAAAGAGTGGCCGTACCGGTACGCCTGTCCGTAAAGAAAATCGGCAACGCCGTTTTAACCGCGGCCCGGACCCGTCCGCCTCTCATCGGCGGCGAGCGCGCCAAATATTTTTAATCCTGCGCCTCTGGCAGCACTTTTTTACTCACGAGGATAATCTTAAGGAGCAGTTATGACCATTTATGCAATCGGCGACCTGCATTTTTCCGGGCTGCCGCCTACCAAACCCATGGAAAAGTTCGGAGCACACTGGGCCGGCCACCGGGACAAGGTCCTGGCCAACTGGCAGCGCCTGGTGCAGCCTGCAGACCTGGTCTTAGTCTGCGGCGATATTTCCTGGGGCATGACCCTGGCGGAAGCCAAGCCGGACTTAGACAGTTTAACCGCCCTGCCGGGACACAAGATCCTGCTTAAGGGCAACCACGATTACTGGTGGACCAGCCTGGCCAAGATGCAGGCCGCCTATCCCGGCCGGTTTGCATTTTTACAAAACAATTTTTATAGCTGGGGCGAGACCGCCATCTGCGGTACCCGGGGTTGGATCCTGCCGGGAGTTGAAGGTTTTAAGGACGACGATGTGCCCCGCCTGCGCCGGGAAGCTTTGCGTTTAGAGATGTCCCTGGGGGCGGCACAGAAAGCTGGTTTTACCAAGCTGATCTGTATGCTGCACTACCCGGCTTTTTACTACGCCGGCCAGGAGAGTCCTTTCCGGTCCTTACTTGAAGAATACCATGTGCAGACCTGCGTCTTTGGACATATCCACGGAGCGGAAGCGGCCCAAAACGTCTTTCAGGGCCAGTCCGGAGGCTGCAGCTATCAACTGGTCAGCTGCGACACCATCGGTTTTGCGCCGATGCCGCTCACGTTACGCTAGTACCTGGCTTGGACCAGACTGCTGCTAAAGTAGTAACCGTTCCGTATCCTTTATTTTTACCACGTTTTATGTTATAATATATTTAAACCAAGATTTAAGAAACAGAGGAAAGTTGGCACTTGGCTACAAGTGCTGCACCACTCAGCGTAAACCTTACACCAGTAGAACAGCATACCTTACCAACTCTCACCGGGGCTAAACGCTCCGGTTTTCTATTTGTTGGTCCTCGTCAATGTTGCAAAGGAGATGGGTTCTATGGATGTTAAGTACGCAGCCGCCAGAACAAGTGCGGCCCTCTTAGTGGACCATATCCTGGCTACCAGGGATGTGGCAACAAGGCAAAAAATTTTGCGGCGCCTGGCCGCTTTGGTAGAAAAGTTTTTTGGCAGTTATTTTGACCCCGGCACTTTTGCCGCGGCTCGCAATTATATTGAGCACCCGGAAGGCAAATGGTTCCAGTTCGTAAACCGGGCCTTAAACGAACTAAATCCCAAGGTGGTCAAAACCGCTGTGCTGGATTTAGGTTTTGATGCAGCTTTCTACGGGCTTAAACAGCGGGCGGATGCCAGGAAAAAGTATCACTGCAACATTCCCTGGACTATCCTCATCGACCCCACCAGCGCCTGCAACCTGCGCTGTACCGGTTGCTGGGCTGCAGAATACGGTCACACCCTGAACCTGACTTTGGCACAGTTGGAAAGCGTCATCAGCCAGGCTAAGGCCCTGGGCGTCCATTTCTTCATGTATACCGGCGGTGAGCCCCTGATGCGCAAAGCCGATCTGCTCAAGCTGTGCCGTTTGCATCCGGACTGTGAGTTTTCCGCTTTTACCAACGGTACCCTGGTAGACGAAGCTTTCTGTAAGGAAATGGCGGAGGTAGGCAACCTGAGCCTGTCCCTCAGCCTGGAGGGCTTCGAAGATGTCAATGACAGCCGTCGGGGTCAGGGCACCTTCCAGAAAGTCATGCACGCCATGGACTTGTTAAAAAAATATGGACTTTTGTTTGGCACCAGTATCTGTTATACCCGCAAAAACCTGGAAACTGTCACCAGCGACGCCTTTCTGGATCTGATTATCAGCAAGGGCGTCTGGTACACATGGTATTTTCACTACATGCCCGTAGGCAACGAAGCTTCCCTGGACCTGCTGCCCACCAGGGAACAGCGCGCATATATGGTGCGCCGGGTACGGAAAATCCGGGCCGATGAAGGCGGTAAACCGATCTTCGCCATGGATTTCCAGAATGACGGCCAGTATATCGGCGGCTGCATCGCCGGCGGCCGCAACTATTGCCACATCAACCCTAACGGTGATGTGGAGCCCTGTGTGTTTATCCACTACAGCGATGCCAACATCAAGGAAAAAACGCTGCTGCAGTGTTTACAGCAGCCCCTGTTCCGGGAATACGGCGCCCACCAGCCTTTTAACTCGGATATGCTCCAGCCCTGCCCCATGTTGGAAAATCCGGAGCTTTTGGAACGCATGGTCCACGAATGTGGTGCTAAGTCCACCGACCTGCAGTCCCCGGAGAATGTGGATCAGCTCTGCCACAAATGCCAAGTCTACGCTAAAGAATGGGCGCCGGTAGCCAGACGACTTTGGCGAGAAATTCAAGACCGGCAGAAAAATTCTTGACAAGCGCATTGATAATCAGTATAATAAATATCGTCACGACAGGGATGTCGTACAAATGTGACTCTGTAGCTCAGCTGGATAGAGCGTTTGGCTACGAACCAAAAGGTCGAGTGTTCGAATCACTCCAGGGCCACCACATTGATTATTAGTCGAACACCTTAACGTGTTCGACTTTTTTATTGCTCGTTCCTGACCCCAAAGAGTGCACCACTTTTAAGGCTGCTGATACCGTTAGGGCGCACCGGTACTGCTTGGGAGTGGGACAAATTCACAAACACCCCAAAAACGCTTCACTCACCCTGAACTTGCTTCTTATTTTTTTGCTGTCCTAAAAAGTTAGCGGGGACCATCCTTAAAATGGTCCCCGCTCTTGTTATTTTTGTGAGCAAGATCTTCCTGACAAAAATACGCACAGCTATTTTCTTACGACTGTTCTTTTTCTGCCGCCTGGGCTTCCCGTTTGGCCCGTTTTTCCGCAGCCCGGTCCAGACGACGACGTTCAGCCCGGTTACGCGGCTTGGCCGGTTTAGTCCCCGCATCATCCCGGCGGCGCTGCAAGATTTGCAGCACCAGGTAACTCATGACCGCATTAAAGATGACTAAGAGTAAGCAGCCGCCGTAAAACATGATAGCTGTTTCCGGTTTAGCCGCCCGAAAATCAAACAAGCCCCACAACCTTTGCCCCAGTTGTAACTCGCCGGCCATAAAAAGTCCGCCGATGGCGGCCAGGTACAGGACAATCTTGGCCCGGTTGCGGGCGCCTTCGCTCTCAGGCAGAAAGCGCGCAAACATTTTACCGTGGATACCCAGGTGCCAGCCCATGATGAGGAGCGCCCACCAGGCTGCCGCCTGATGTATCTTCAGTGACAGGGGCATCACCGGATTAAAGAAAGCATGGCTGCCTGCGCCTTTAGCACTGACAAACGTGATAACCATGGCCACGATTAGCAGCACGTCCACCGTCAGGATATACAGGCGGAAACGGTTCCACTCCCCCTGCCGGAGATTATACACAAAGCGCCAGTTTAATAACACATGTACCACAAAGAGGGCACCGACGGCACCGGCCAGGCCTTTATGCACATGGCCGCCGATCAGGCTGAAATGCATCAGGCCGATATACAGCACCAGCATGGCGCTATCGATCAAGGGGCGCAGCCAGCGCTGCCGGTTAATAGCTTGTTCCAGGCTTAACAAAATGTTCATTCTTTCTACCTCATTCTAGATTATGTAGCAATAGTTGCTCTAATGCCTTGCTATTATAACATAGAATTTTTTTCTTTCAAAGAGTATCTGCCGGTTTTACCTGCGGCAAAAGCAGACCTGTCAGACCGGCCGTTATTTATTGATCCGGTTATAAAAAGCGGCCCGGGCCGGAGAAATCTTCACGATGGGCGAACCGCAGCTATAGGCCACCAACTCGTACAGGGTAAAGACTGGACACACCACGCCGCCCTTTAGCAAAAAATAATCCTGGGGCACCCGCTGCACCGTACCAAGCCGGGGATTGCCCAGCTTTTCCCCTTCCAGGGTGTAGAGATGATCCACCGCTTCCGCAGCCAGCTGAGAAGGTGTAATACGCAGGTAATGCCGCAAAGGAATCCTGGCGCCGGTATTCTTATCATAGACCAGACCGTGGTCATAATGCATGCCGTGAGCGCCGCCGCTGTAATAATAATCCTGAAAACGCAGGGAGATGACCTGCGGATCCTCATACATCAATTCCCAACCGGTGGCACCGTCCCTGTAGTATATCCGGTCCCGCCCTTCCTCATCCTGAGGCGTACCCTGCTCCATGGCTGAGACAAACTTATCCACATAAACACGTAAGTCTTTGTTAATGGCAGCCGTAGCCGCCGCATTATTGGCCGTCACCACCGGATAACGCGCCACGTAGTGCGCGCCTTTAATGGTTTCTCCCTGCACGCTGGCCTCCACCGGTAAAGCTAACAGACATAACATCAGGACTAAAAATACCCATCTGCGCATACAAACACCGCCTTCCTCACTAAATTTCTCTCACCAGAATCTATTATTTATATTATAGCATGTTTGCCGCTCTTTATTTTAGAAAATACTATGCAAGCACCTTCTTTTAACGTTATAATAGTCATAACGTAAGCAACACTTGGGGAGAAAAGGGGGGAGTCATATGGGGCACTACTTTCAGTGCAGGCAGCTCTGCAGCCTGTGGCTTGTACTCTGCTTCTGTCTGACCCTGGGCTGCGCCAAAAGCCCCACGGTCCAGATGGGCGCCGACCTGGAAGCGCCGGAACTGGATCCGGTCCTGCCGGCTGCCGGCACTATCGTGTCCCATCTTGGCAATACCATTATCACCAGCCAGCGGCTGGAAGGACGTTCCCTGACCTTTACCAACCTGGACGGCGTCGCCGGTTTAACCAGGTGGCAGGACAAACTGGTCTTTAGCAACGCCACTGGAACAGCACAAGGGCACCAGCCTTATCTGGAGGCCCTGGATGTTAATTTTGCCACCAGCAGGGTCAGCCCGGCTACGACCGTTTTTCAGGACGGCAAACTGCTGCCCGGCCCCGGCGAAAGTTATATCAACCCCAGCGCCGACCTGAGCGGTTACCTGTATGTTGGCCGTTCCCAAAGTTTTGCCAGCTACAAGGATCAGCGCTGGAGCGCCCGGGATACCACTTTCGGCGGCCAGGTCCAGATCCTGCCGGCGGCCAACGGCCACACAGCCCTGGTCTGGAAGGACTACCTGCGGGGACGCGGAGAACTGGTAGAGGGCCGTCTCACTCAGACTCAGCCCCTGACGCCAGCAGCCACCTCCCAGTTCCAGAATCTCCAGGCCGTAACCCTGGGACGGGGTACTAACCCGCTCATCTATGTAAGCGGCCTCATCAAGGACCAGGCGAACGACAGCTACAAGCTGGGCATCTATACCCCTGACCTGAAGTTGCTCAAAATAACCGGTACGGATAAAAACGATAAGTTTGCAGACGGCTTAGACCTGCCTTTTCCGCAGCTGGCGGTTACCGATAAATATATCTGTTCCTGGAAATTCAGTTTTCAGCCCCGGATCCCGGCTCAAATCTGTTTGTGGAACCTGGACGGACGTTTCTTAGGTTCCCTCAGCGCCGCCAAAGTTTTAGGCGAAGGCTGGCAGCCCATAGCCGTTACCTCCTGGGACGACCGGACCCTGATTTTGCTGGGCGGCCGCATCACCCGCCAGGAAAAACGGCGTATGCTGGTAGATAACCACTTCCACGAGCTGCAGGTTTATACCTGGGAATATAATTTCTTCCGGGTCGATGTCGGTTAAAAATTACGATGGATAAAGACACTCCCCAACAGGCAAAAAAATTAAGCTGGCCCTTTCCGGACCAGCTTTTCTTATTTTAGTATTTTAATATTTTTTCCATACCGTCAGGATATTCGTGTTCTGCGTATACGCATACTCACATTTATCCATGGTCTTCTTAATCAAATAAATGCCCAGGCCGCCGATTTTCCGGTCTTCGGCTTTTAAAGTCGTATCCGGGTCTGGACGCGCCAGGGGATTAAAAGGCATGCCCTGGTCCTGGAACTGTAACATGATCTGCCGCGCTTCCTGGTCCACCTGACAGGTAAAAGTTGCCGTACCGCCCGGTTGCGTATACGCATGGGTGGCAATGTTGACAAAGGCTTCTTCCACCACCAGTTCCAGCTGCAACGCCAGCCCCATCGGGCACTGCGTCCCCTCCAGCTGTTGATGCAACACATCCTGCAGCCTGTCAATCTGTTCAGTTTGGGCCGGCACTGTTAATGTTGCCATCTTAGACCTTTCTTTCCCCGCCTGCCGGCGGTGCAGCTCCTATCCACTATTTTTCAATGGTGAGAATATCGGCGAAACCGGTCAGCTCAAAAACATCCAGCACGGCCGGGCACACATGGCGCAGCTTCAGCACGCCCTGCTTATTCATTTTCTTCTGCGCCGTGAGCACGGTCCTGATACCGGCGCTGGAAATATATTCCAAGCCGTCAAAATCCAAGACTAACTCTTTAATATCCGGAGTTACAGCATCAATTTCCTTACCCAGGTCCGGTGCCGTTACCGTATCCAGACGGCCGCTTACCACATAGGTTATTGTCTGCCCCGCCTGTGTCTTTGTAATCTTCATCTTCCTGCCTCCTCATGTATCTAAAAAATCTTACTTACCTGTTATTGGTTTAATTATAGCACAATTGTTCCCAAAATTGAACGCCCTACTTAGTTTCTGTTTTCAGCGTTACTTCCAGGTAGTTCATACCGTTCTCATACCGGTGCTTTAACTCTGGCGCCGTCTTCCGTACCAGCAGCAACGCCAACTCATCGTTATTGGTATCGGTGAGCGGGTTATAAGCCGGACCGTCGTAACGCAGGGCAAATTCCAGGAGCAGGTTCCGGTCGGACCAGCCCAGGTCCAGGGCCGCGCTAAAAGTTGCCGGCAGGTGCGGCAGCACGCACTGCATGAACAGTTCCTCAAACAGCCGCTGGCTGGCATCCCGGAAATGTTCCGGCACCAGGTTCTTATGCATAAACTGGGCAATCTCACTGTTGATGCCCAGGAAGTCGAACTTTTGCGATTTGATATCCGCATGATACGGCTTTAACTGTTTAATGAAAATCCTGGTCCGCTCTTTCTGAGGATTACCAAAAATCTGCTCCGGAGTGCCGTCCTCGTAAATCAAGCCCTGATCCATATAAAAGATACGGGTGCTGATATCCCGGGCAAACTTCATCTCGTGGGTGACGATCATCATGGTCATCCCTTTTTCCTTCAAGGAACGGATGACCGAGACCACCTCTCCGACCATGGTAGGATCCAGGGCGCTGGTAGGTTCGTCAAAAAGGATGATTTCCGGATTCATGGACAGGGTCCTGGCAATAGCCACACGCTGTTTCTGCCCGCCGCTCAGTTCATCCGGATAGGCAAATGCTTTTTCCGCCATACCCACGGATTCCAAAAGTTCCATGCCGTGGTCATATGCTTCCTGCCTGGTCTTACCCAGCAGATCCGTGGCGCCCAGCATCACGTTCTCAATAATCATCAGGTGCGCAAACAGATTGAACTGCTGGAACACCATGCCCATCTTCTGGCGTACCTTGTTCAGGTCCACGCCGGCGGCCAGGATATTCTGCCCATCCACATAAATCTCGCCCTTGGTAGGATGTTCCAGGCAGTTAATGCAGCGCAAAAGCGTACTCTTACCCGTACCGGAAGGGCCGATAATGCTGATGACCTCGCCCCGCTCAATCTCGCAGTTTATATCTTTTAACGGCGTGATATTAGGATACGCCTTGCACAAGTGCTTAACGGAAATCATGCTCATAGTTTTACTCCTTTCAGAGTCCTGGGCCGCTTCTTGGGATCGAGTTTATATTCCAGGTAAGTAAGGACGCTGGCCAGGCTCCAGGCCACCACCAGGTAAATCAACGCCGTCACGATCAGCGGGAAAAAAGCCTCGTAGGTGCGGCTGCGGATAATATCGCTCATCTTGGTCAAATCCTGGATGGCGATATAACCGACGATAGAAGTCATCTTCAGCATGGAGATGAACTCACCCGTGTACACGGGCAAAATCTGTTTCAGCGCCTGGGGCGCCACAATCTTGCTAAAAGTCTGGAACTTGGAAAAGCCCATGGCATAAGCGGCTTCCCACTGGCCTTTAGCCACAGCTTCAATACCGGTACGCATCATCTCCGAAGAATAAGCGGCCATGTTGATGGCAAAAGCGATGATAGCCACGTAAATAGGATTGATGCTCACCTTACCGAAGACGATGTAGTACATGATCATCAGGAATACCACCAGAGGCGTTCCCTGCATGACCTTGACAAACACATACGCCAGGCTGCTGCCCAGCTTGCTTCGGGAACGCCGCAGCAGGCAGACGCCAAAACCCAGGATCGTACCCAGGATAGCGGCGCACACGGTAATGAAAATCGTCGTTTTAAGGCCGGCCAGGATCATCTTGTAGCGGTCTTCCACCATAAAGTTACGGCGGAAACTTTCCTTGATTCCCGCCATAAAACCTGCTTCCGTGACAGCGGCACTTTTCAGCCGCACCATGGCCACCAGGCCGCCTGTATAATCCGGGTCACTGAACAGCATGCTCTTTTTACGTTCTTCTGTGATTGAGGCACAGCTAAAATAAATATCCACCTTGCCGGAAACCACGGCGGGAATCTCCGCGGCCAGGTCCATATTCCGGCACTCCAGCTCATAGCCGGCATCCTGCAGGATACTCATCACCAGCGCCGTCTCAAAACCTATAATCTGGTCATTTTTCACATAAACCATGGGCGAGCTGTCTGCGCTGACGGCAGCAATAACCTTACCCTTGCTGCCCGGTTTTAAAGCCGGCAGTTTTTTCAGGTCTTCATCCTTGCTAAACCAGATGGCTTCCAGCTTAGACGTATTACCATTTTGTTTATACCGTGCCAAGCCCTCATCCAGGATTTTCTTTAAAAAAGCTTTCTTTTTATTGATACCGATACCGTAAACATCTTCGGCTAAAGGCTTTTTTATGTAAGACACACCGGGGTTTTCCAGAGCGATCATCCTGGCAATAGGCTCGTCGCAGATAAACCCGTCTATCTTGCCCTGTTTCAAAGCTGTCACGCAATCTGCGTAGCTGTTGTAATAATGTTGCAGCGATTGGGGAAAATACTCTTTGGTGATAGTATCCAGGATGGTACCGGTGATAGTACCCATGGGCCGGCCGTTCAGTGCTTCCTGACTGGCATAGGTCAACTCAGGCGTGATTGCTGCAGGCGTCTGCTGCACAGACCCACAACCATACAACATTATGCTGCTGATGAGGCCGAACACCAGGCCCAGCCATTTTCCAGTTACCATCTGTACCGCACCTCAAATTTTGACCTCAGGAACAATCTTGCTGCCAGGGACAGCCGTTACCGCCTGTCCCTGCGTTTTAGCTTTGTTTTAACTGCACGCCCTTCAGCGTCCGCTGACGTTTCTTCGGGTCAATCTTATATTCCAGGTAGACCAGGATGCTGGTCAGACTCCAAGCCACCACCAGGTAAATCAGCGCCGTCACGATCAGGGGGAAGAAAGCCTCATAAGTACGGCTGCGGATAATATCGCTCATCTTGGTCAGGTCCTGGATGGCGATATAACCCACCACAGACGTCATCTTCATCATGGAGATGAACTCTCCCGTGTACACCGGCAAAATATGTTTCAACGCCTGGGGCGTCACAATCTTGATAAAGGTCTGCACCTTGGAGAAGCCCATGGCATACGCCGCTTCCAACTGTCCCTTATCCACGGCGTCAATACCGGTGCGCATCATCTCCGAGGTATAAGCGGCCATGTTGATGGCAAAAGCGATGATGGCCACGTACATCGGATTGATGCTCAGCTTGCCGAAGACGATATAGTACATGATCATGAGGAACACCACAAGAGGCGTGCCCTGCATGACCTTCACAAAAATCTTGGCCAGGGTGCTGAGGAACTTCTGCTCCGAACGCCGCAGCATGCAGACGCCGAAGCCCAGGACCGTACCCAAGATAGCGGCACAGATGGTAATAAAAATGGTAGTTTTTAGTCCGGCCAGTACCATCTTGTAGCGGTCTTCCACCAGGAAATTGCGGTGGAAACTTTCTTTGAGCCCCGCCATAAAGCTACTGTCTGCCGCCGGCTGTACTGTTTTCCTCACCACGGCCACCACACCACCGTCATAAGTAGGCTCACTAAAGAGCAGGCTCTGCTTACGTTCCTCCGTGATGCTGACTGCACCAAACATAAGGTCCGACTTATGAGCTACCACGGAAGGAATAGCAGCGTCAAAATTCATATTCTGCAGCTCTACCGTGTAGCCGGCGTCCTGCAGGATCTGGGTGACCAGGGCCGTCTCATAGCCCACAATCTTACCGTTACGGACATAAACCATCGGCTCGCTTTCCGCAGCCACGGCACAACGGATCGTGCCTTTGCTGCCGGTCTTGGTCGCCGGCATCTGCTTGGCCTTTTCATCACTGCCAAACCAGATTTGATCTAACTTCTTTAAAGTCCCGTCCTGTTTATAACGCTTCAGACCTGCATCCAGGGCCGCCTTAATCTCCGGTCTGTCCTTGCTGATGCCCACGCCATATTGTACCTTAACCACCGGAGCGTGGATATAACCAAGTTCGGTGTCTTTGCTGGTCATGTTCCGGGCCACGGGTTCATCATCGAAGAAGCCTTCAATCTTGCCACTTTTTAAAGCTTCGATACAATCGGCATAGGTGTTGTACTGACTATAAGTAGATTTAGGCAAAACCTTTTTGGTCACAGCTTCAAAGATGGTTCCGGTCAACACCGCTACCGGTTTACCGTTCAATGCCGCCACCGTCTTATAGGTCAACTGGTCCTGAGGAGAGGTCGCCCCCGCGGCCGCAGCCGTACCGGCGGCTGCTTTCCTGACCACCAGTACCAGACCGCTCTTATAATCAGATTCGGAGAAGAGGAGGCTCTGCTTACGTTCCTCGGTAATGCTCACGGCGCCAAAAAGCACCTGGGCTTTGCCGCTGGCCACGGAAGGAATGACAGCGTTAAAATCCATGGGCTGCAGCACCACAGTATAACCGGCGTCCTGGAGGATGTCGGTTACCAGGCTGGCTTCGTAGCCCACCAGTTTACCATTGGCAATATAAGCCAGGGGCGGATTTTCTGCCGCCACGGCGCAAATTACGGTACCCTTGCTGCCGGTCTTAGCTGCCGGCATCACTTTTAGACTGTCGTCCGAACCGAACCAGATCTGGTCCAGCTTTTTTAAAGTGCCATCCTCTTTATATTTCTTGATGCCTGCATCCAGGACTTGTTTTAAATCCGGTCTGCTCTTACTGATCCCGATACCCAGCTGGTCCGGCATCACCGCTTCTTTAAGATAGCCGATCTCGGGATTGGTACGCTGCATCTCCCGAGCCACGGGCTCGTCGCATAAAAAACCTTCCACCTTACCGGTCTTTAAGGCGGTCAGGCAGTCCGTATAAGTATTGTAATAATTGTAAGGAGACTTGGGCAGATATTGCTCCGTATGCCGGTCCAGCAACATCCCCGTTACCACGGCCATGGTCTTGCCATTAGCCTCGGCGATAGACTTGTAGGCCAGATCCGAGTTATCGGCAGCCTTGGCATTAGTACCACCGGCAGCCGTGGTCTTGGCATCAGCCCCTGCCCATTCCGATTTACGGATCATCACGGCAGCATAACTGGTGCAGTAAGGTTTACTGAAGGCAATCTTCTGCAGCCGTTCCGGGGTTTCATTCAGATTGGCCAGGACCATGTCCACCTTCCCTGTTTCCAAGGCCGCCACCAGGGAATCGTAGTTCATGATCTTAAACTCCGGCCGCTTACCCAGTGCCGTCGCCAGACGCCAGGACAGTTCAATATCGTAGCCGGTCAATTTATTGTTGAACATAAAAGTCCAGGGAGGCACCAAACCGCTGGTGCCAATGGTGATAACCGGCAGGGATGTATCATCCTTCGCTACGCCCGCCGGCAGCTGCTGGTCTTTTTTCCCCAGCCAGCGCTCTTTCATCTCCGGCAGGATCCCGTCCGCCTCTAACTTGTCCAGCTGGGCGTTAACTTTCTGCAAAAGTTCCGTATTTTTCTTATTAATGCCGATACCGATCTTATAGGTACCATAATTTTGGGGAAGGATCATCATCTCCGGCATGTTCCGGACCGCAATCTCCATGATGTCCCGGTCATAAGCCACCGCGTCCACCTTTTTACTCCGCAAGGCCTCGTAGCCGTCCACATCCACAATAAACATCTGGAGATGACTCTTGTTAAAAACTTTATGACTTTCCATCTCCGAAGCACTGCCCTGACTGACCCCGATGGTTACCCCGGGCTTATTTAAATCCTGCAGGCTGGTAAATTTTTTCTCCTGCGGACCACTGCAGCCAAAAAGCAGGCCGGTGGTCACTATAACAAGCAGCCCTAACAAGAGTTGATGTACAAAATATGCTCTTGTCGCCGGCATCCGGCCCGTCAAACACGTTATCTTCATAGCGCCGCAACCTCTCTTTAAACTTCTTTTCTGAGTATCTCCTGCTTGAGCATACCCACGGAATCAGCCACGATACCCAGCCCGGCCATACCGCTCCAGACACTGGTAGCCGTACCTTTAAAGTCCAGCAGTTGGTCTAAAGGGATGGCCAGTACCAAGGCTTCTGTGGGAATACCTAACTGTAAACACAAGATGGTCAGACTAATCACATCACCGCCGGCGGAAGACGGCTGTCCGGCCATGGACAGCATCCCGGACATGATAATCGCCACCAGCAGCCAGGAAGGATTAATAGGCACGCCGTACATCTCGGCCATGGTCAGGGAAATCACCATGTAGGCAATGGCTGCCCCCGGCTTAAACATGGCCTGCATCAGCGGGATACCTAAATCCGTTAATTTTTGGGAAACACCCAGTTCCTTGTTACAGCAGTGGGAATTGCTGCTAAACGCCGCGGCGGAAGAACCGGTGGAAAAAGCAATGATATATGTAGGCAAAAGTTTTTTAAAGATCAGGCTGGGGGAAACATGGCCGGTATAAGCCAGCCGCAGAGTAAAGTAGATCTGCACCAGGAATTCCACGCCCCACGCCAGCAGAAAAATCTTCAGGAGCAGGGATGTAGGAATATTGATGCCGCTGATAATCATATTCAGCACACAGACAAAGACAATGTACGGTGTCAGCACGCTGACACTGTTCATGCCTGTAAGCACGATATTATTAATCTGTCCCACATCCGTAAGCACATTTTCCGTCTGCTTGCCCAGCATGAGCATGATCAGACCCGAGCACACGGCCAGGAAGATAATCTGCAATGAATTCCCTTTTAAGAACGGAGAAGCAATATCTCCGGGGACAATGTCCAGAAGCAATTTCCATAGCTGCTTGACGATACCGGCGCCGTTCACGGCGCCGTAGAAGTCCACGGGATAAAACCACAAAGCCACCGCCAGGGTCACCAGCAGGGTGCCAAAGGTCCACAGCAGCGCCCGGCCCACCAGCCGTTTGCCTACGGTACTGAGAAAGGCCATATCGCCGATACCCACAATACCCCAGAGCATGCTGAAGAAAACGATGACGCCGGCTAACAGTCCCATCAGACGCATAAAAGCATCAAAAAGCGGCGTCAGGATATCCTGGGACAGGACCTTCAGGCTCGCCGGATCTACCAGCTTTAAGCAGAACTCCCCGATAATCACAGCCAGGACGATGGAAAGCATCAAGGGGATAACCGGATTCAGCTTTTTACGGCGGGGCTGCAGCACCAGCCTGTTCACACCGTTATCGTAGTAATAAGCAGGGGACAGTCCCAGATTAGCCAGCAAGTTCTTGGAGATGCTGAGGTCGCTAAACTCGGCGTCCTCTTTTTCATAAGGGTTTACTCTTGCTCCCACCACCTGCAACTCCACAAAAGGACGCCCCAGGCGCGTACCACCGGTGACGGCGCACACAGCACTCTCCGACAATTGTACCTGCCACTGCCACAATACGTCTTCCACGGACAGGCACAGCCTGAGAATTTGTTTTTGGTCTACATTTATCTCTTGCAGATAGTCGTGCAATTTAGTGGAAATTATATCGATATTGACATTGGTCAATGCCCAATTACCATAAAATTTTTGCACAGGATTTACCCCCACAGCTTTTATCGTCACGCCTATTTTTTTCTTTATATAAATTAAGCGTAAAAATACATTCTTACCACTTAATAATAGGCTAAATAGCTCTTAAAATCAAGAAAAAGTTACAGCCGGGAAAAAATATGTTAAAATTAAAATAAAGGTTACACTTGGCCTGATTTTGCTCCTAACAAAACCGCAAAAATTACTATTCCAGGAGGCGTTGCTATGAACCTGCGCGCAGAAGCCCTAAAAATTATGGAAGCTGCCCTGGCCGCCGTCCAGCCGGAAGCTGCCGTACGTCAGGCCCTAAAAGACTTACGCCCCCAGCCGGATGGTAAGCTGCTACTGCTGGCCGTAGGTAAAGCTGCCTGGAAGATGGCCCGGGCCGCGCAAGCAGAACTGCCGGCCAGGATCAGCAGCGGTCTGGTCCTTACTAAATATGGCTACCGGTTCGGGCCGCTGCCGGGTCTAACCTGCCTGGAAGCAGGGCATCCCGTTCCGGATGCTCAGTCCTGTGCCGCCACGGAACAAGCCTTACATCTGGTACAAAACCTTTCTGGCCGTGACACGGTGCTTTTCTTACTTTCCGGCGGCGGCAGCGCCCTTTTGGAAAAACCCCTGGTCAGTTTAGCCGAGCTGCAGGATATTACGCAACAGCTTTTAAACTGCGGCGCGTCCATCCGGGAAATCAACACCATCAGAAAAAGATTATCCGCCGTCAAAGGCGGCAGGCTGGCTTTAGCCTGTGCACCAGCTCATATTTTTACCGTGGTCCTTTCGGATATTCCCGGTGACCCGCTGGACATGATTGCCAGCGGCCCCGCCTATCCTGATAGTTCTACCTGCGCCCAGGCTGTCGGCATCGCTCAAAAATATCACCTGCAGCTGTCTGCTGCCGCCTGGGACCTGCTGCGCCGGGAAACACCCAAGACGCTGGCTAACGTGGAAACACATGTTACCGGTAACGTACAGCTTTTAGCAGCAGCCGCCGCCACAGCCTGTGCCCGGTTAGGTTACCAGCCCCGGATTCTGACTACCACCCTGGAGGAAGAAGCTCAGGCTGCAGGCCGTCAGCTGGCTGTCCTGGCCCGGGAGCAGTCTGCATGCCTGCAGAACCAAGCCTTTATCTGCGGCGGCGAAACGGTGGTCAAAGTGACAGGCACCGGCAAGGGCGGCCGCAATCAGGAACTTGCCCTCAGTGCCGCCGCCGGACTGGCCGGCCTCCGGGATGCAGCTATTTTTAGTTTTAGCAGTGACGGTACCGATGGCCCTACCGATGCCGCCGGCGGTTTCGTAGACGGAAACACTGCCGCCAGTTTACGGCAGGCCGGTCTTGATCCAGCCCTTAGTCTACGTAACCATGATTCCTATCACGCTTTGAAAAAAATCGGGGCGCTGCTCCACACAGGACCCACCGGTACGAACGTCAACGACCTGAGTATCCTTTTACTAAAAAAGAGCGCGCAGACTGAAAGCTGCTGCCGCTGCCATAACTAAATCCAATCCCAAAAAAGTGCACCTCCCATGTTATTTTTGTCTAACATGCGGAGGTGCACTTTCATCTTTGCAGGCACGCTGAGCTTAATCTTTCTGAGCGCACAGCGCCGCAGCTTCGTCGTATTTATCCGTAATATCCTTGGCCGGTTCCTTGTCCAGGATGCTCACCACGTAAATAGCGATACAGGACAGGATAAAGCCCGGCACGATCTCGTACAGGCCGGTAAAGGCCATCAGGTTCTTCCATAACAAGACGGTGACGCCGCCTACCACGATACCGGCAATGGCGCCGTTAGCCGTCATGCGTCTCCAGAAGAGGGAGAAGATGACCAGGGGACCGAAGGCCGCGCCAAAACCTGCCCAGGCATAAGCCACGATGGTCAGGATCATGCTGTCCGGATCCAGAGCCAGGAACAGGGACAAGGCGGAAACCACGATGATCATGATACGGGATACCATGACCAGTTCCTTATCATCAGCCTGGGGCCGGATCAAAGTCTTGTAAAAATCTGTGGTGAAAGAAGACGCCGCAACTAACAGCTGACTGTCCGAGGTACTCATGATGGCGCCCAGGATACCGCTGGTCACGATGCCCGCAAAAAACGGATTATAGAAAATCGAACTCATCTTTAAGAACACGGTCTCAGCAGCGCTGCCCTGGAGCACATCCCCCAGGTATACACGGCCTACCAGACCTACGCTGACCGCCATGGACAGGGAAATGATAACCCAGGTCATGGCAATACGGGTGGCCTGTTTAATATCCTTAGGCGAATGGATGGCCATGAAGCGGACCAGGATATGTGGCTGTCCAAAATAACCCAGGCCCCAGGCCAGCAGAGAGATAATGGCTACCAGGGAAAGTTCCTTGCTGGTCGCCTCGGTGAACATGCTGAAATAATTAGGGTTGATGTTGCTGAGACGGTTGATGGTCTCACCGACGCCGCCCAGCTTATAAGCCGCGGTCACCGGCACCACCAGCACGGAGAAGAACATCAAAAAGCCCTGGAACAAGTCCGTCCAGCACACGGCGGCAAAACCGCCCATCAGCGTATAAAAGACCACGATGCCGGCGGTGATGAACAGCGCCAGGGTGTAGTCCATGCCGAAAGCCGTGTTAAACAGCTTGCCACCGGCTACGAAGCTGGAAGAAGTATAAATTAAGAAGAAAATAAAAATGAAAACGGCAGATACCATCCTGATTCTCTGGCTGGCATCGTTGAAACGGTTCTCAAAATATTCCGGCAGGGTAATAGAATTTTTCACTACCTGGGTAAAGATACGCAGGCGTCTGGCAATCCAAATCCAGTTAGCCCAGGTACCCAGGGCCAGGCCGATGGCAATCCAGAAAGCGCTCATGCCGGACAGATAGGCATAACCGGGCAGACCCATCAGCATCCAGCCGCTCATATCGCTGGCTTCGGCGCTCATACTGGTAACCCAGGGTCCCAGCTGCCGCCCGCCTAGAACATAACCTTCCAGGTCTTCTTTCTTGTTAAAGGTGCCAAAGCCCACGGCTACCAATACCACAAAGTACAGTACCAGGGCAATTAATGTTCCCGTTTCAATATGCATGTAACAACAACCCCTCTTCTAATATGGATACAAATATTTTTTATTATACAATGATTAGCGTCTGCCTTGCAAGGACCAATTGACCTTGTAAATAAAAAAGCCGGACGTCAATGATACATCCGGCTTAAATAAACACGATAATATTATGACCATGGTCAGGCTACTTTCATATACAGGATGCGCACGGAATTTAAGATGCACAGGATGGCCACGCCGGTATCCGCAAACACAGCCAGCCACATATTGGCATAAATACCGGTCAGGCCCAGGATGAAGACGATGATCTTAATCGTCAGGGCCACCCACACATTTTGCCGGGCCACCTGCATGGTCCGGTTGGCAATCTGCAGGGCTAACGGTAAAGCCTGCATCCGGGAGTTCATAAAGACCACGTCTGCTGACTCGATAGCCGCATCCGCCCCACTGCCCATGGCCGCGCCTACATCGGCCCCGGCCAATACCGGCGCATCATTGATACCGTCGCCGATAAACATGACGCTGCCGTGCTGAGCCCTGATCTTTTTCAGTTCCTGTAGTTTTTCCTCCGGCAGCAGACGGGCATGTACTTCCTGGATACCTACTTGTTGTGCCACCGCTGTGGCGGCACCCTCCGCGTCGCCGGTCAGCATGACCGTTTGGACGCCCTGGTCCCTGACCACCTTAATCGCTGCCGCCGCATCGGCTTTGACTGTATCCGCCACCAGGATGGCCCCGGCATAAACGCCGGCCACGGCTACCAGTACCTGAGTACCAAGTGCCGCCTGCTCCTGTACCTGTTCCGGCAAGGTAACTCCCTGCTCCGTCAAAAATTTAGCGTTGCCGCACAAAACTGTCCTTCCCTGCAGGGTAGCTTTAAGACCGTGGCCTGCCAGTTCTTCCACCGTATCCGGCTGCAACAAGGTCACGCCTCTGGCTTGAGCCTCCGCCAGGATACTTCTGCCGATGGGGTGGGTGGAAGCCTGTTCCGTGCTGGCTGCCAGCTGCAGCACCTCATTTTCCTGCCAGCTGCCCGCTACCGCCAGCTGCTGTACTACAAAGTTACCCTTGGTAATAGTGCCGGTCTTATCCATGACCACAGCCTTCACTTTACTTAAAGCTTCCAGGACCGCACCGTTCTTAATCAGGATTCCCTTACCGGACCCGGCGCCGATGCCGCAGAAAAAAGCCAGTGGGACGCTGAGCACCAGGGCGCAGGGACAGCTCATGACCAGAAAAGTCAAAGCCGTATAGATCCAGGGATAATAGGACGCGTGTAAAAATGCCGGGATGCCAAAGGCGGTAATTAACGCCAACACGATGACTATCGGAGTATAAATATGGGAAAAACGGGTGATGAACCGATCTAACTTAGGTTTACCGGCAGCCGCGTCCTGTACACTGTTCAGGATGCGGGATACCATGGACTCCTGCAGGATCTTTGCTACCTTGACCTTTAAAGCACCGTCCACGTTCACACAGCCGGACAAAACTTCCGTGCCCGCCCTAACCTGAACCGGTACAGGTTCACCGGTCACGGCGGATGTATCTAACTGACTGCGTCCATCCACTACCACGCCGTCCAAAGGAATCCGGTCGCCGGGGCGCACCAGGACCACATCGTCCACCTGTGCCTGTGCTGCCGGCACTACCTGGATGCCGTCTGCCGTCACCAGGTTTACCACTTCCGGGCGTAAATCCACCGCCGCCGAAATCTGGGCCCTGCTGCGAGATACCGCAAGATCCTCAAACAACTCGCCTACCCGGTAAAAAAGCATGACGCCTACCGCTTCCGGATACTGCCGGATGGCAAAAGCTCCCAGGGTGGCCAGGCTCATCAAAAAATTCTCATCAAAGATGTCGCCCTGTAATAAATTTTTCGCAGCCTTCACTAAAACGCCGCTGCCCAAGATCAGATAAGCCGCTACCAGGATGCCCAGCTGGACGGGACTATACCCTTCCAGATGCAACACTTGCTGGTAAATTTCCACTCCGGCAAAAAGTACGGCCCCTGCCAGCAGGGTCAGCTTCTCCGTCTGTGCTTCAGCTCCCGCCTCAGCATCCACCGGAGGACGGCTGAAACTAAAATCTTCCTCGCAGACGCAATTAGCCAGGGTACGGCCACATCTGGGACAGATGGCCGTAGCCGGATCCAATCCTGCACTCATCTTATCCGCCTCGCTTTCCGGTGCGCTTCGTTTCCCTTTCCGGCTTGCTTACATCCGCCGCCGGCAAGAACGCTGCTCGTTAACACTTGAATACTTGTTCATATGTTTAAATAAATTATAACGCACCCTCCCGGACCTGTCAAGTATCTCCTTCCGTTTAGTGCCACT
Organism: Acidaminococcaceae bacterium; assembly: GCA_022484685.1. Lineage (GTDB taxonomy): Bacteria > Bacillota > Negativicutes > Acidaminococcales > Acidaminococcaceae > JAKVKY01. The sequence continues at coordinate 69,696 of JAKVKY010000005.1, forward strand.
TGAAAATTTCCCCGGTCCGGTCCTGTTTTCCCGGGATACCGTTATGGCGCAGGCAGACGCAAAAAAGCCCCGGCGCTGACCGGGGCTCACCGGCAAGCTTGTCCGGGACCATTGTTTTTTATTTTCTGCACCGGCACCAAACGCCGGTTTTTATTTTTTATTTTTGCGTTTATGCTTCACATGGGTCAGGGCTGCTTCCAGGATTTCCACCACATGGTGGTCGTCCAGGGAATAATAAATATTTTTCCCGTCCCGCCGGCTCTTCACCTGGTTCTCCATCTTCAAAAGCTTCAGCTGATGGCTGACCGCCGATTGGGTCATGCCCAGCACCATGACCAGGTCGTTCACGCACATCTCCTGCTCGGCCAGGGCATAAATAATCTTGACCCTGGTCTCATCGCCGATGACCTTAAAAAAGGCCGATAACTCCAGGATATAGGGACTGGCCAGTAATTTTTCCCGTACAGACGCCACGACCTCCCTGTTATAAGAAATGGGCTGTTCTGTTTTGCTGGGCATAAGTTTCACTCCTTACCGCGTTCTTCTTCCAGGTTAAAACCATAATCTAAAAGGGCTGCCGCATCACGGAACCGGGACCTTCCGTCCCGGGAATGCATGACGATGGCGATAAGCTGTACGCCGTTCCGTTCCGCAGCTGCCGCCAGGCATCCGCCTGCTGATCTGGTCCAGCCGGTTTTCACACCGTAGATACCGGGGTAGCTGTTTAAGAGTTCATTCGTATTCTCACAGGTAATACTGCGTCCCACCGGCGCCGCCAGGTACACCCGGTCCAGCCGGCTGCTGACCATATCCCGGAACGACCAGTCCTTGAGACCGTAAGCAGCAATCAGGGCCATATCCCGGGCCGTGGAATAATGCCGGTTGTTAGGCAACCCGTTAGGATTGACAAAATGCGTATGTTTAGCCCCAATTGCCCTGGCCTTGGCATTCATCAGCCGGGCAAATTCAGTCTGGGAACCGCCGATAGTATCCGCTACTGCCACCGCCGCACCGTTATCGCTGATAAGCATCATCTCCTGCAGTAAATCCGCCAGGCGCAGCTTATAACCGGTATGGAGTTCCGTATCCCGCGTGTACGCAGCATCCCTGCCGATGGTCACCATCTGTTCCGGACGGCCGTTCTCCAGGGCCAGGATACAGGTCATCATCTTGGTCATGCTGGCCGGATACGCGCGCCGGTCCGCATTTTTCTCAAATAAAACCTTACCGGTATCAGCTTCCATTAAGATAGCGGACTCGGCACTCATCCAGGGCGCCCGCGCCGCGGCACTGACACTGGTAAAATTTCCCAACACACCTGCTAACAGAATTACTAACAAAAAAAATTTTGATACCTGTTTCAAACTAACATCTCCTAAATTTACCAGCCACACAACCTATAGGAAAACCTATATTTAATAAATTATATCATAAAAGCTGGCCCCTGCCTACCTTTAACCACCATTTATAGTGTTAGTTTGCAGATTTTTCACCAGCAGCCACAAGCTTTAGGATAAAGTTGTCCTGATGCCGACTTGGCGGACCTGGACCGTAGGCAGGACACCTCTTGTGGTGTATCTGCCGGTGCCAGCCTAGGTTGCAGACTTTTTACTGTTTAATTTTTACTTTCTTCTTATTTTTACTTTCTTAAATATACATATTGTGTTAAAATAATAATTATTATTGAATTATTGACTAATATTATTCTTAGAAAGCAGGCTGTTTGATGTTAAAAATTTGCAGGTTCCTGGCTATCATCTGTTTCCTGGTCAGCGAGTGCTTTGCCGCACCTGTTCTTAGCGTTGCCCTGGCAGCCACTCGCACCGTCCGGATTGGCTACACGCCGCACCCGGGTTTTATCGACAAGGCTGCGGATGGTACGGTACAGGGTCTGGGCGTAGAATATTTTAACATGATTGCCCAACACGCCGGCTGGAACATCGTGTACCAGGCCGGCGGCCGCGCCCAATTAGCGGCACAGCTGCAAGATGGCTCCCTGGATTTAATGGTGCCCGTCATGAAGACCACGGACCGGGCCGGCAAGCTGTACGATTACCCGCTGCATTCCCTGGGTACCGCCGTCAGCGGTTTGTATGTGCCGGAAAAAGATACCAGGATCTATCTGGATGATTTTGCCCACATGCAGGGCATGCGGGTAGGCGTCACTCCCGGCTCCTTCCAGACCCTGGCCGCCCGTGAGTATGCCCGGGAGCACGGCTTTACTTTTACCGAAGTGCCTTTTGCCAATTACCCCCAGGCCCTGGCGGCTTTGGACCGGCACCAGGTGGACAGCGTGGCTTTGTCCAGTTTGTACCGGGTTAAAGGTTACCGCCCGGTAGCCCGTACTACCTACGCCGCTTACTACGTGGTGGCCAAAAAAAATTCCGACGGCACTTTGCTTCAGGCCTTAGATGAAGCCGTGGAACGGATCACCTACGACCATCCGAATTTTTTCAGCAACCTTTTTGAAAGATATTACGGCCGCGACAGCGGTAATATTTCCATTTCCCTGACCCGGCCGGAAGCCGAGTACATGGCTGCCCATCCCGTCATCCGCATGGGCTGTTATACGGACTGGTATCCAATGGTATACCAGGATAAGGACGGGGCCGTCAAAGGCATCCTCATCGACGTGCTCAGCCTCCTCGAGAAAAAGAGCGGCTTTAAATTTACCTACGTGCCCATTAAAGGCGACAGTTCCATCGCCGCCTTAAAAAATAAGGTCCAGGACATCGAGCTCTTTATCGCCGTGGTGGCTACCCAAGACAGGTTACATGATAAATCCCTGGTCCTGTCCCAGGGTTACATTACCAACAACCGGGCCTTCGCCGGACGCAAGGGCGAGAATTTTGATATTACCAAGCACTACAAGGTGGTCATCCCTGCCAACATTAAAGGCAGCGCCGCTTTCTTAAAAGAAAATTATCCCCAGTTTGAAATCACCAGCCTGCCCACCCTGGAAGACTGCCTCAGGGCCGTGCTAAACGGCAAGGCCGACGCGGCTTTCCAGAATTCCTACATCATGGGGGCGGTGCTGCAGCATCCGGAGTTTGACGGCCTCACCATCTGGGACGTGTCCAAACAGATGGGCGGCTACTTTTATCTGGCGGGCCGCAGCGACCTGAACCCCCTGCTGCTGTCCGTGCTGAACAAGTACATTGACGGTCTGGCGCCGGACGACGTGCAGGCCATTATCCACAAACATACTTCCAACATGGTGGTGGATTATACTGCCACAGACCTGCTGCACAAGTATTCCCTGACCATTGAGATTGCAGCAGTGCTGCTGCTCCTGATCCTGGCCCTGGTGGCTGGCAGCATCCTGGCTAACAGACGCCACATCGCCACCCTGAACAGCCGTAACCAAGAATTAAAGAACGCCATGCAGCAGGCTAACCTGGCCAGCCGGGCTAAGAGTGATTTTCTCTCCCGCATGAGCCACGAGCTGCGCACGCCTATTAACGTGATCACCGGCATGACCCAGATTGCCAGGAACAACCTGGACGACAGCCGCAGCGTAGGCGATTCCCTGACGGAAATTGAGCAGGCGTCCCAGATGCTGCTCAACGTCATCAACGACGTGCTGGACATGTCCGCCATCGAGCATCAGCAGATGAAAGTAGCGGAGCTGCCTTTGGACCTGCAGCAGATGCTGGCCCCTATCGTCACTATTTATCAGCGTCAGTGCCAGCTGAAAAATATTAATTTCCAGCTGGAACAGCAGTTAGACACTCTGCCCCCCTTACTGGGCGACAGCAAACGGCTGACCCAGATTATCCTGAACCTGCTTTCCAATGCTGTTAAGTTTACGCCCCGGGGCGGCACCATCACCCTGAGCGTGCTCAAGCAGCGGCTCATCGGCGGCCGGCAGTACCTGGAACTGGCCGTGGCCGACACGGGTATCGGCATGTCCGAAGAATTCCGGGAGCGGCTCTTCAAGCCTTTTGAACAGGAATCCCCCGCCACCTTTGAAGAATTCGGCGGCAGCGGTCTGGGACTGTCCATCACCCTGAACCTGGTCAAGCTTATGGGCGGCACCATTAACGCCACCAGTAAGGAAGGTAAAGGCACCACCTTTACGGTGAACCTGCCTTTGAAAGTGGCATCAACTACGGCACCGTCCCAGGTTGCAGCGCAGGAACCGGCTGTTATCCTGCCCCCCGGCGCCCTGCAGGGTAAGCACCTGCTCTTAGCCGAAGACAATATCATCAACCAGAAAGTGGTTCTGGGCCTGTTAAAAGATACGGGCGCCACCATTACCACCGCAGACAACGGCCAGCTGGCCCTGGAACTTTTCCAGAAGTCTGCGCCCCACACCTTCGACTTGATCCTCATGGACATCCAGATGCCGGTACTGAACGGTTATGAAACCACACAGAAGATTCGCAGCAGCGGCCGGAAGGACAGCGCCACCATTCCTATCATCGCCCTGTCCGCCAACGCTTTCACGGAAGACGTGTCCAAATCTTTGGCTGCCGGTATGAACGGCCACATCGCCAAGCCTATTGATTTAAAACAGATGTACACGGTGCTAGCCAAGTTTTTAGTGCCCGGTAAATAGACACACAAAAATCCTGCAAACCTTACGGCTTGCAGGATTTATTTTTTTACTGCGACAATTTTTTTGCTGCAGAAGTTTTTTCTTCAGCAACTTTTTAGCACGCGAGCTGCTGTCAGGCTCATTCCCATTCGATTGTGGCTGGCGGCTTGCTGGTGATGTCGTACACGATGCGGTTCACACCCTTAACCTCGTTGACGATGCGGCGGGAAATGCTGTCCAGCACGCTGTAAGGAATATGGGCCCAGTCGCTGGTCATGCCGTCCGTGCTGAGCACGGCCCGTAAAGCGATGGTATAGCAGTAAGTCCTGCCATCACCCATGACGCCTACGCTGCGGATATTGGGCAGGCAGGCAAAGTACTGCCAGATGCTGCGGGCCAGACCCGCCTTGGCAATCTCGTCCCGGAAAATAGCGTCGGCCTCTCTGGTGATGGCCAACTTTTCCTCGGTGACTTCGCCTAAGACGCGGATAGCCAGACCCGGTCCCGGGAAAGGCTGCCGCCATACTAAGTCTTCGGGGATGCCCAGTTCCGTACCTACGGCCCGGACCTCGTCCTTAAAGAGGGAACGCAGGGGCTCGATGAGCTGCAGGTCCATGTCCTTGGGCAGACCGCCTACGTTATGATGGCTCTTGATGGTAGCGCTGGTACCCGTACCGCCGCTTTCCACCACGTCCGGATAAATGGTGCCCTGGACCAGGAAATCTACCTTGCCCAGTTTCTTGGACTCTTCGTCAAAGACGTGGATGAATTCCGCGCCGATAATCTTACGTTTCTGTTCCGGATCGGAGACGCCTTTTAATTTGCCTAAGAACCTGTCCGCCGCATTGACCCGGACAAAGTTCATATCAAAAGTATCCTTGAATACTTTCTCCACCTGGTCCCCTTCGTCCTTGCGCAGCAGGCCGTGGTCCACAAAGATACAGGTCAGCTGTTTGCCCACGGCTTTATGCACCAGCACCGCCGCCACGGAAGAATCCACGCCGCCGGAGAGGGCGCACAAAACTTTCTTGTCCCCAACCTTGGCTTTGATAGCCGCAATCTGGGTCTCGGCAAAAGATTTCATGCTCCAGTCCCCGGAGAGGCCGCAGATTTCGAAAAGGAAATTGGCCATCATCTTTTTCCCGAAAGGCGTATGCTGCACCTCGGGGTGGAACTGGACGCCGTACATCTTCTTGGCTTCGTTGATCATGGCCGCTACCGGGCATTCGTTGGTGCTGGCCACATCGGTAAAACCTGCGGGAGGCGTAGCCACGAAATCCGTGTGGCTCATCCAGCAGATATTATTTTCTTCCAGGCCCTTAAAGAGAGCCGTGTTGTTCTGTAAGACGATAGAAGTCTTGCCGTACTCCCGGATATCGGCGCTCTGTACCTTGCCGCCCAGGGTCTGGGCCATGAACTGATGGCCGTAGCAGATGCCCAGCACGGGGATGCCCAGGTCAAAGATGCCCGGATCGGCCTTAGGAGCATTTTCCGTATACACGCTGGCAGGGCCGCCGGATAAGATTAGGGCCGCCGGGTGCAAAGCCTTAATCTTGTCCAAGGAACAAGAATAAGGGACAATCTCGCAATAAACGTTGCACTCCCGGACGCGGCGTGCAATCAGCTGGCTGTACTGGGCGCCGAAATCGATGACCAGCACCAGCTCGTGACTTTTTTCCTGCATAAGTAGCTCCTCCTCAAAAAACTAACCTAAAATTAAATCATGAAAATATTTATTAAAATATAACATATAACCAGGACTTTTTCAATCTCCCGCCGGCCGGGGTAGACAAAAACTCCCGTACGTACCTAAACGTACGGGAGTTTAAGAAAAGAAAGGAGAGGGGAAAATAAATCAGGTCTTAGACCCAGCTACTTACATCATACCCGGCATACCGCCGCCCATGGGCATACCAGCTGCAGGTTGTTCCTTAGCCGGTTTATCAGCCACCAGGGTCTCCGTGGTCAGAACCATAGCGGCAATGCTGGCTGCATTTTGCAGGGCGCTGCGGGTAACCTTGGTCGGATCCACGATGCCGGCCTTGATCATATCCACGTATTCTTCCTTGAGAGCATCAAAGCCGATGCCTTTCTTGGAACGCTTAATCGTATCCACAATCACAGCGCCTTCCAGACCGGCGTTGTAAGCAATCTGGCGTACCGGCTCTTCGATGGCGCGGCGTACAATTTCTACACCGGTCTTCTCATCGCCTTCAGCCTTAATCTTATCCAGGGCTTCCTGTACTTCCAGGAACGCGGTGCCGCCGCCGGCTACGATGCCTTCAGCAACGGCTGCGCGGGTGGCGTTCAAGGCGTCTTCGATGCGCAGTTTCTTATCTTTCATTTCCACTTCGGTAGCAGCGCCGACGCGAATCACGGCCACGCCGCCGGCTAACTTAGCCAGACGTTCCTGCAGTTTTTCCTTATCAAAGGTGCTGGTAGTCTCAGGAATCTGAGCCCGGATTTGAGCCACACGGGCTGCGATATCGGCTTTCTTGCCGCCGCCGTCCACGATAGTGGTCATCTCTTTGGTAACACGTACCTGGCCAGCGGTGCCCAGGTCAGCAACCGTAGCGCTGTCCAGCTTACGGCCCAGCTCTTCGCTGATAACCGTGCCACCGGTCAGGATGGCGATATCCTGCAGCATAGCCTTGCGGCGGTCGCCAAAACCAGGAGCCTTAACGGCTACGGCCTTAAAAGTACCACGCAGCTTGTTCACTACCAGGGTGGCCAGAGCTTCGCCTTCCATATCTTCGGCAATGATCAGGAGTTCACGACCGGCTTGGACAACCTTCTCCAGTACCGGCATGATGTCCTGGATCACATTGATCTTACGGTCCGTGATCAGGATATAAGGATTGCTCAGAACGGCTTCCATCTTCTCAGCGTCCGTAGCCATGTAAGGAGAAATATAGCCGCGGTCGAACTGCATGCCTTCCACGGTCTCCAGACTGGTTTCCATGGTCTTGGCTTCTTCTACGGTGATAACGCCGTCGTCGCCAACTTTTTCCATGGCGTCCGCAATCAGGCCGCCGATTTCTTCGTCACCGGCGCTGATGGAGGCAACCTGAGCCTTAGCTTCCTTGGTCACAACCTTCTTGGAAATCTTCTTCAGACCGTCTACCAGGGTATCGACGGCGGTCTTGATGCCTTTCTTAACAATCATGGGGTTAGCGCCGGCAGCCACGTTCTTCATACCTTCATGAATCATGGACTGAGCTAACAGGGTAGCGGTGGTGGTACCATCGCCGGCCACGTCGTTGGTCTTGGTGGCAACTTCTTTTACCAGTTGCGCGCCCATATTTTCAAAGGGATCTTCTAATTCAATGTCCCGGGCAATAGTCACGCCATCGTTGGTGATGGTGGGAGCGCCAAACTTCTTGTCCAGCACCACGTTACGGCCCTTGGGTCCCAAAGTAACCTTGACCGCATTGGCCAGGGCATTTACACCGCGTTCCAGGCTGCGGCGAGCTTCTTCATTAAACAGAATTTGTTTTGCCATTTTTACAATCTCCTTTATCGTTAATCCTTCTCAACAGTTCCAGAACTTCTGCTTATTTCTTGGAAACAATCGCCAGCAGGTCGCGCTCCGGCAGGATCAGATAATCCTTGCCGTCAATCTTGATTTCCGTGCCAGAATATTTAGCAAAGACAACCTCGTCACCCTTCTTAACTTCGGGCTCCACGCGCTTACCATTGTCCAGCACCCGGCCGGCGCCTACAGCGATGACTTTACCTTGCTGAGGCTTCTCCTTCGAAGCAGTATCAGGAAGATAAATTCCACTGGCAGTCTTTTCTAATTGCTCAATGATCTCGACGATGACATTGTCACCTAGCGGTTTCAACATTTTAAAATCCCCTTTCAACATCTATTAGTATGTGTGCATTGGTGCTTCTTTGTTAGCACTCATTTTGTTTGAGTGCTAATCACAATTCTTATTATACCCATAACTCAAAAAAATGCAAGAGGTTTATCCGCTTTTTTGCAAAAAAAATAACAGTTCGCACATTCTTCACAGACGGCGAACTGTAGTTAGGCACACCCGAACCCCCTGCGTACCGGCCCGGAGCTTTTACCGGCAGGGGTACGTATGTCTACTTGGAAGCTTTGGTAGCGGCGTCAATAATTGCTTGAGCCACATCCTTGATGGACATGCGCCGGTTCATGCTGAACTGCTGCATGCGGCGGTAGGCTTCCTGTTCCGTAAAACCATGGGCGGTCATGAGGATACCCTTGGCCCGGTCCAATAATTTTCTGGTAGCCAGGCTGGCCCGCAACTGGTCCACCTCGGCCTTAAAAGCCTGAAACTCCTTAAAGCGGGAAACGGCAATCTCCAGGGCGGGGAATAATTGTTCCTCCCGCACCGGTTTCACGATATAGGCCAGCACACCGGCTTCCTTGGCCTGTTCCACGATATCTTTCTGGCTGTAAGCGGTCAGGAGCAGTACCGGTGCTAATTGTTCCTCATTAATCAATTTGGCCGCCGTCAAACCGTCCATCTTCGGCATCTTCACATCCATGATCACCAGGTCCGGATGTAAATCCCGGGTAGCTTCCAGGGCTTCTTCCCCGTTGGCGCCTTCCGCGATAATCTCGTGGCCGGCCGCAGCCAGCATCTCGCGTAAATCCATCCTGATCAGGGCTTCATCGTCAGCAATGATAATCTTTAATTTCTCCATAATTCCCCTCACCGTTCCTCTATCTCCAGGCTCTCCGCCTTAATATACGCTTGTACCGTCCGGCTCACGGGTTCCTGACCTTGGGAATCCTGACCAGGGCCACGGTCCCGTTGACAGGTCCGTCCTCCAGGGTGAACTTGCCTCTTAAATCTGATTCTACCACGGTCTGGATAATTTTTAAACCCAGGCTGGTAGTTTTTTGTAGAGCAAAGCCCGGAGGCAGGCCGCACCCGTCGTCCACTATCTTGAGCTGGTAGTAGGTAGTCAGGTCGCGGAAACTTACGCTTAACGTACCCTTGTTCCTGTGCTCAAAACCATGCTCCAGGGAATTTTGTAAGAGTTCGTTTAAAACCAGGGCAATACTAGTAGCCTGGTTGGAAGGCAGGTTGACCTGATCCGCCGCGAAGCTGGCTTTCAGCTGCAGTCCCGGCGACACCATACTGTTCATGATAGCTTCGTAAATACCCCGGGCCACCTTGGCCACATTAATCGCTTCATTATCCTGCTGGGATAAATATTCGTGCACGATGGCGATGCTGTTCACCCTGTTAATACAGTCATGCAATACCAGCCTGGTCTCTTCCGACTTGGCGCGCCGTTCCTGCAAACGCAGCAGGCTGACGATGGTCTGCAAATTATTCTTTACCCGGTGGTGGATCTCTTTGATGACTACTGCCTTCACCAGCAGTTCTTCATCTTTCTTCTGCAGTTCCGTGATATCTTCGATAATCACGATCACGGCTGGCGGATGGGCCCGGTCCAGTACGGGCAGCACCCGCAAATGTAAAAGCAGGCCCTGCATGGCCAGATCTTTTTCCTGGGCCATACCTGTTTCCAGTACCTGGGCCACCAGCGGCCAATTTACTTCCAGACTGTTAGTCCGTTTGCCGACCAGCTGTCCCACGCCCAGGATGGAAAAAATATGTTTGGCCGTATTATTCACCGCCCGGATAACCCGTTCATCATCTACGATCATCAGGCCGTCAATGCTGCTTAAGCGCCGGTATAATTTTTCCGTGCCGTTGGCGCGGTTAAAGTTGCGTAAAAACTGCAGCGCCGTTTCCGTGAAGGTGGCCTCCGGTTCCTTGGTCTCAAAAGAGACGGCGGCAAAACAGTGGTTACGGCTGTCGCATACCGGGTACACGGCAATATGGGCGAAGAGGCCCAGATCATACTCCCGCATCCCCACCATGACAATATTTCGCTGCATGGTCATGGCCACCAGCGGTTCTTCCGCCAGCCGTACTTCACGGCCGGCCTCCACCTGCCGGTGTTCCACAAAACGGGTCAGCGGTTCGGCATAACTATAAACCTGCAGCAGCTTAGCCTTGCTGCCCGGCACATAAATCGCTATATGGGCATGGGCAATATCAGAGGCCAGCTCAATACAGCTGGCCATGGATAAAAGGATATTCTTTTGCTCCGCCGTAAAATAGGTGCCCATACCCTCGCCGCCTTACTGAAAACGTAATGCCGGATCTGCATTCAAGGTCCAGCCGCTGCGCTCGCCGTCCTGGAACATAAAATAACCACGGCAGGCAATCATCACCGCGTTATCCGTACACAGGATAGGCGTAGGGTGCACCAGATGCGCGCCTACCTGGGCCGCCGCTCCGGCCAGCTTATCCTGCAGGACCTTATTGGCCGAAACGCCGCCGGCCAGGACTATCGTCTTCAGACCGGTCTGACGCAGGGCATAGATAGCTTTTTGAACCAGCACATCGGTGACCGCTTCCTGAAAAGACGCCGCCACATCCGCAAAATTTACGGTTGCGCCTTTCTGCTGTTCGTTATGCAGATAATTAATGACCGCCGATTTCATACCGCTGAAACTAAAAGCGAACGGCTCATCGGCCAGCATGGCCCTGGGAAAACTAATGGCCTGGGGGTTGCCCTGGAGCGCCAGCTTTTCTATTTCCGGACCGCCGGGATAAGGCAGACCCATGACCCGGGCAATCTTGTCGAAAGCCTCGCCGGCTGCATCGTCCCTGGTCTGTCCTAAAAGTTTAAAACTGTTATAGCCGGTCACATGGAGCAGCGCCGTATGACCGCCGGAAACTACCAGAGCCAAAAACGGCGGTTCCAGGCTGGCATCGTTGACAAAGTTGGCAAAGACATGGCCTTCCAGATGGTTAACGCCTAAGAGCGGTTTATCTGCCGCCCAGGCCAGCGCCTTGGCCGCGGATAAGCCTACCAGGAGCGCCCCTACTAGGCCGGGGCCGTAGGTCACGGCCACCGCATCAATCTCTGCCAGGGTAGTATGACTTTGTTTTAACGCCTCATCTATCACCGGCAGAATATGTTCAATATGTTTCCGGGAAGCAATTTCCGGCACCACGCCGCCATACTGGCGATGGATGACAATCTGGGAAGAAATAATATTGGACAGCACCTGCCGCCCGTTTTTAACCACAGCAGCCGCTGTTTCATCGCAGCTGCTTTCTATGCCCAGAACTAAAATGTCTTTTGCCATGTTTACTCCTCTTCCCGACGGTACAGCCACATGATCATGGCATCTTCACCGTTATCATCATAATAATGGGGCCGGATTCCCGCAGATGCAAAACCATTTCTCTGGTAAGCTTTCTGCGCCGCCACATTACTTGTCCGCACT